>CADCKR010000050.1 GCA_902802105.1 uncultured Ruminococcus sp. | reverse complement strand
AAGATAGTGCCGCAGATGCGCCGGCGCAGAGCCTGCGCTCCCGTGTTAGTTATGGGAACATTTTTCATTCCGACAGATAACAGCTTTCCAAAACTAAATGACGGAAAAAGTGTACCCCAAGGGCACTTCCTTCGGGCGCAGCAGATGTGGTGCTAAGCCGTTAGGCGGTCTTTGTGCGGTGTTGCCTTAACCTTCATCACCGTTTTGTGCGGATAAAAACGATTCGTAATATTCGACTGCGTCTATCCTCTCATTGTTGGTCATACCGTTGGATATAAAGTCCTCGTAATCTTCAACTGTATAATCTCCGTGCTCCTTTGAGCCGTCGGAAACAATGAAATTGTTGTCTTTATGCCTGTGCGCTGATCTTCTTTTCACGATGTCACCTCTTCGGCAATGCAATAAATATATCATTCAGGAGCTGTTTTCATCTCCCGAATAAAGCATTTACAGAGACGGCACTGTTTATGCAGGCATCACTCCATATTTTTCAGATCGTTAAGGTCGTATGGAGTCTGCTGATATACATAGTAGTTCAGCCAGTTTGAATAGAGTATCGTAGCGTAGCTTCTCCATGTGAGAGCGGGCAGGGCTCTCGGGTCGTTGCCGGGAAAATAATTATACGGAAGCTGCGGCTTCAGGCCCTTGTTGCAGTCACGAAAATACTCGCTTGCAAGTGTGTTGCGGTCATACTCGGCATGGCCAAAAACATAGACCTGTCTGCCGCTCTTGTTGGCCACGATGGCAACGCCGGCAAGGTTAGATGAGGCAAGTATTTCCAGCTCCTGATGCTCACGGATATCAGAACGGTGTACGCTCGTGTATCGTGAATGAGGCAGAAGTATCTTATCGTCAAAGCCCCTCATAAGCGGATGGAAGATATTCATTACCCTGTGTACATAAACTCCGGACAGCTTTTCATCAAGCGTATATTTCTGTACCCCGTGATGATAATATATTCCTGCCTGAGCACCCCAGCAGATATGCATTGTGCTGTAGACATGACGTGTTGACCATTCCATTATATCGCAAAGCTCTTTCCAGTAATCTACCTGTTCAAATTCAAGCTTTTCCACCGGCGCGCCGGTTATGATCATTCCGTCAAAATACTGATCCTTTATATCATCGAAGTATTTATAGAACGCTGTGAGATGATCTGCGGAGGTAGTTTTTGAAACATGAGTAGCCATCTGCAAAAGCTCAACATCCACTTGAAGCGGCGTATTGCCCAGAAGTCTGAGAAGCTGTGTTTCTGTTTCGATCTTGTTGGGCATAAGGTTTACAATAACGATCTTCAAGGGTCTTATATCCTGAGTTACCGCTCTTTCGTTGGTCATAACAAAGATGTTTTCGGATTCGAGTGTTTTCAAAGCAGGCAGCCCGCTTTGGATCTTGATCGGCATTTTCTTCCACTTCCTTAGTTCTTTTGTCGCGTCTGAATATTATACCACATAAAATCCGTTATTTCAAGCGGCTTTTTCTGCATATCACGCAAACCGATTTTCTGCCGGCAAGTTACACGGGGGAAACCCTTTTCCGGCGGAAAAATCCGGCAAGCTGCCGTTTTTTATTTCCTTACAAAACCGGATCGACAGCAAAGGCACTCCGCCCGAACCCCGTTCCCAAAACCGCGGAATTTTTAAAATTGATTTCCATGTCTGCATATACACGGAAATTCGTTTTGATAGCTATTGCCGCAGAAGAAGGCACATCCACCGACAATTACTTTTTGTCCCTTTTATCCCTGCGTGTTCTTCTGTCTCTTCTGTCAAATACGTCAGGCTCAGATACTCTGCCGTATGAAAACTCACTGCCCCTGGCATCATTGAGATCAGCTGCAAAACGGCTCCTGAATGGTGAAGAAGCCGGATTCTGCTGTGCTCCTGTAACGGCCATAGTCATAGCCTGAAGTCCGGCTCTGAGATTATCAGCCTCTGTCCGGAGTTTTTCGTTTTCGCTCTTTATTTCATCGGCGGCAGCTTTCAGCGCTGCTATTTCTTCCTGACAGGCGGAAAGCTGCTTTCTGAGCTCCTCGGCCTCAGCCTCAGCCTTTTGCATCCCGTCACAGTAATTCAGGGCTGAAAGAAGCGCTGCTCCCATTACGGAGGTTACTGTTGTCCGGCAGATATTCTTTATTTCTTTGTCCATCTTTGATGCAAGCGCGCGTGAATACTCCTCGCTTTCAGAAGATACCACAGTAAGATCATTTCCCGCTACTCTTAACCTGATTTTTCTCTTTGCATTCTTTTCCATAGCCATCACTCCAATACTATATTTTAACTATCCCTGCACACAGTCTTTGAGCAGTCGATTATATTGATTGATACACCGTCAATGTACAAAAGCCTTTCAACTCCTTTGGCTTTCCGACGGAACAATTACCTAATTATATTATACACTATAATACTTAAATATGGAAGTATTTTTTACACATTATAATAATTTTTTATGTCGAAAAACGCTGCTTTTGGGTACAGATATCATATTCGGACATTTATTTTTTATAAAAAGTTGAAATATACGATAAATATTATGCTATTATTTTAAATTTTGGTTGAAATTTCAGACACAATAGTGTATAATAATCTTTGATTTCTTTCAGGATAAGCAGGGACTGTCCTTGGCGATATCGAGCGCAAGGCTTTTGCAGGTCCCGGTAAAGATTTCATTTCGCCTAAAAAGGAAAGGGGTATTTATATGTCAAAGTCAAAGATGACTCCGAGTGAAGCAAGGGAGCTCATCATCGCAAAGCTCTCACATAACTTCGGTGTATCTCCAGCCGATGCTACAGACGAGCATTATTACAAA
The DNA here is from genome assembly GCA_902802105.1 of uncultured Ruminococcus sp. Taxonomy (GTDB): domain Bacteria; phylum Bacillota; class Clostridia; order Oscillospirales; family Acutalibacteraceae; genus UBA1213. Next base: position 2,634 of record CADCKR010000050.1, on the reverse strand, counting down.
GCCGTTGCACTGGTGCTCAGGGACATTATGCGCATTCAGCAAAAAAAGTTTGCAGCTGCTTCTATCAAGGAGAATTCAAAAACAGTTTACTATCTCTGCATGGAATTCCTCATGGGACGTTCGCTCAAGAACGACCTTTACAACCTCGGTCTTGAGGAAACGATGACAAAGGCTCTCAAAAGCCTTGACATAAAGATAGAAAATATATATGAGTGTGAGCCTGATGCGGGTCTGGGCAACGGCGGCCTCGGACGTCTTGCAGCCTGCTTCCTCGACGGTCTTGCAACACAGAAATACTCGGCTATGGGCTATTCCCTGCGCTACGAGTTCGGTATTTTCAGACAGAAGCTGGTTGAAGGCTGGCAGACAGAGCTTCCCGATTTCTGGCTTCCCGGCGGTTCCGTATGGCTCCAGCCTCATCCCGAGAAGGCTATCCCCGTTTATTTTGACGGCCGCATAAAGGAATCATGGGACGGCGAGCATCATTCCATCGAGATCGAAAACCCGACAAAGGTGATCGCAACACCTTATGATATGCTTGTTCCCGGTTACGGCGGCGAAGGCATCAACAGACTGAGACTCTGGGCTTCTTCCTCCGATAACTTCGACATGAAGCTCTTCAATTCCGGCGATTATGTCAGAGCTATGGAGCAGAAGGCTCTTGCAGAGAGCATCACAAGAGTTCTTTATCCTGAGGACAACCATTCCGAGGGTAAGAGCCTGCGTCTGAGCCAGCAGTACTTCCTTGTTTCCGCAACAGTACAGGATATTATCAGACGTCACCTCAGAGATCACAACACCCTTGACAATCTTCCCGATGTTGTGGCTATTCATCTTAACGATACACACCCTGTTCTTGCTATCCCTGAGCTTATGAGGATAATGCTTGACGAGTGCGGCTATGACTGGGACAAGACATGGGATATCGTTACACGTACAGTAGCATACACCAACCACACCGTTATGAGTGAGGCGCTTGAATGCTGGCAGGTCGATATGTTCTCCAGAAAGCTCCCGCGTATCTATCAGATCGTTGAGGAGATCAACAGACGCTTCTGTGAGAAGATGCAGAAGGCCGGTGTTGACGGCTGGAAGATCGGCAAAATGGCTGTTATCAATGACGGTATCGTAAGAATGGCTAACCTTGCTGTGATCGCAAGCCATTCTGTAAACGGCGTATCAAAGCTCCACAGCGAGATACTCAAGGATTCCGTTTTCAATGATTTCTATACAGTTACACCCGAAAAGTTCAAGAATGTTACAAACGGTATTGCTCACAGACGCTGGCTCAATCAGGCAAATCCGGGTCTTGCTTCTCTCATCACCGATCTTATCGGCGACCAGTTCATAAAGGATGCCGATGCTCTTGAGAACCTCATGGCTTACAAGAACGATACTGCTGTTCTCGGAAAGCTTGCCGCTATCAAAAAGCAGAACAAGGAGCGCATGGTAAAATACATCAAGGATCACAACGGTATCACTGTTGACCCCGATTCTATCTTTGACGTACAGGTAAAGCGTCTGCATGAGTATAAGCGTCAGCTTATGAATGCACTGCACATTTACAGCACTTACCAGTGGCTCCGTGAGAACCCCGATGCAGACTATGTTCCAAAGACATACATCTTTGGCGCCAAGGCTGCTCCCGGCTATTACTTTGCAAAGCAGATAATCCAGTTCATTGTTGAGCTTGCAAACAAGATAAACAACGATCCCCGTGTCAATAAAAAGCTCAAGGTAGTATATCTTGAGGACTACCGCGTATCAGTTGCCGAAAAGCTCATTCCTGCCGCTGAGATCAGCGAGCAGATATCACTTGCAGGCACAGAGGCTTCGGGCACAAGCAACATGAAGTTTATGATAAACGGTGCGATCACCCTTGGTACTCTTGACGGTGCAAATGTTGAGATACACGATGTTGTCGGCGACGATAACGCTCTCATCTTCGGTATGACGACTCCAGAAGTAAATCAGCTTCTCCGTCAGGGTTATTATCCTTCTGTACCGTACAACAACAACCACATCATAAGAGCTGCTGTTGACGGTATCCGTTCGGAGTTCGGTCCGCACTTCGAGGACATTTTCGTTTCACTCTCCACAAAGGATCCATACATGGTGCTTGCAGACTTCGCAGATTATTCCACAATACAGCAGAAGGCTTCAAAGCTCTATCTTGATACGCTTACATGGAACCGTATGTCACTGGTCAATATTGCAAAGGCAGGCCGCTTTGCTTCCGACCGTTCTATCCGTGACTATGCTGACTCCATCTGGGGCAGCAAGCCTGTTATACTCTGATCATCTTACCGCCGCACTTTATTCTGTGCGGCGGTGTTTTTGTACGCCTGCGGGCGGCAAGCTGCCGCTCCCTTGTCCGCTCCGCTCGTTTACACTCGCTTTGTTCTGCTCATTGCGGCAGCTTGCCGCCCGTAGAAGCAGGTGCATTCGCGGTGCTTTGCAAAAACTTTTTTAGCAGACGCTGATTTACTTTCCGCGGCGGCAGATCAAATTCAGCGGTTTTAGGAAGGGGGTCCGGGCACGGAAATCAATTTTCAAAAATCATCAACAGCGAAATGGTTATTTTAACGCCTATTACAATCAATAATCATTTCAATAATGCAAATTATGTGACTA
>CADCKR010000049.1 GCA_902802105.1 uncultured Ruminococcus sp. | reverse complement strand
TTTATCATTTCAAAGCAGCGATGGCAGTCATCCCCCAAAACCCTGCTTATTTCGTCCTTATATTCATCACTTAAAACTATCATTTCAATCCTCTTTCCCTCGTCTGGCGCAGAGCCTGCGCACCCCTGTCCGCTCCGCTCGTTTACACTCGCTTTGTTCTTCTCATTCGTCAGATAGTCCCGTAGAAGCAGGTGCATCAGCGGTGCTTTGCAAAAACTTTATTTACAGACGCTATAACAGACGCTATAAATTTTAACTCCACACTCCACACACTCCACACTCCTAACTAATTTTCTGTATGTGTTGAACAAGAAGCAAATCGGGAGCGCAGGCTCTGCGCCGGACAGGGGAGCGGCAGCTTGCCGCCGGTGATTTACTTTCCGCAGTGAAGAAATGTAATAAAAAAATGAAAAAACAAGGTATATGAGGATTTTTTGCGTATATTATCATTGGAACGGTATTTCAGGAAAGGGTGAGAGCAGTGGAGCCTCGTCTTGTTTTTGAAGAAATTGAAAGAAAAAATCTTTCGCGGTTCGCCTGCCTTTCTGCGCAGAGCAGAGGACGGCAGCGCATTGAGGAAAAATGTCCTGTCAGAACCGATTTTCAGCGCGACAGAGACAGGATAATACATTGTAAGGCTTTCAGGCGGCTAAAACACAAAACTCAGGTATTTCTTGCGCCCGAAGGCGACCACTACCGCACAAGGCTCACCCATACTCTTGAAGTGGCGCAGATAGCCCGCACCATCGCAAGAGCGCTCAGGCTTAACGAGGATCTGACAGAAGCGATATCTCTCGGCCATGATCTGGGGCACACTCCTTTCGGTCACGCCGGAGAACGGGCGCTGAACGATCTTTACGAAAAGGGATTCAATCATTATGAACAAAGCCTGCGTGTGGTTGACGTGCTCGCAAAGGGCGGTCAGGGGCTGAATCTTACGTATGAAACAAGGAACGGCATTCTTTGCCATACAAAGGGAAAGGAAGCCGACACTATGGAAGGCAGGATAGTGCGCATTGCCGACCGCATAGCCTATATGAACCACGATATTGACGATGCTGTGCGGGCAGGTGTTCTGTCGCCGGACGATATACCCAAAAGGATAACTGACGTGCTCGGGCACACTACCACTTCAAGGATAAACACAATGGTAATGTCCGTTATCGACAATACTGTTGATGATACTCTTAAAATGTCGGATGAGGTCGCGGAGATCTTCAGCGAACTTCACAGCTTTATGTTCAGCAGTGTTTACTGCAATGATTATGCAAAGCGCGAGGAAAAGAAGGTCCCTGAGCTGATAGCTCTGCTTTACGGATATTTCAAGAAGCATCCGGAGAAGCTTCCGCCCAAGCTGCAGGTGATCGCGGATAAGGAGGGCGTCGAAAGAGCCGTATGCGACCATATTTCCGGTATGACAGACCAATATGCTACCGACAAATTCAAGGAAATTTTCATCCCGAGCTCATGGGGTTCACCGGGTCAGTAAATTAAAAATCCCGGTCATGTCACTTGTATAAAGTCGCTGCAGGCAAAATATATTTTAACTTTTAAAAAATCAGAAGGAGACAGTAAATGGCAATTCCACAGGAATTTATTTCGGAGCTGAGAATGAGAGCCGATATCGTAGACGTTGTGTCCTCGTATGTAAAGCTTAAAAGGTCGGGGCGCAGCTACCTTGGCCTGTGCCCGTTCCACGGAGAAAAAACGCCGTCCTTTACGGTGTCGCCGGATAAGGGCTTGTTTTATTGCTTCGGCTGCCATGTCGGCGGCGATGTGATAGGCTTCATTAAACGCGCCGAAAACCTTGATTACATTGAGGCTGTCCGGCTCCTTGCGCAGAGGGCAGGCATGACAGTTCCGGAAAATACCGCCGACAACGGTATGTCAAGGCTCAGAACAAGGATCTACGAAGCAAACCGGGCGGCTGCAAGGTTCTATAACAAGCAGCTCTATACCGATGAGGGCAGAGAAGGTCTTGAATATCTCAGAGGACGAATGCTCACAGACAGCACTATAACTCATTTCGGTCTGGGCTATGCGCCAAAGTCACGCTTTGCGCTTGTCAACCATCTGCGGAGCATGGGCTTTACCAAGGCAGAGATCATACAGGCCAACCTTGCCAATGAAACACGAAACAACAACGCTATCGACCGCTTCACAGACAGGGTGATGTTTCCTATTATCGACCTGAGAGGAAATGTTATCGCTTTCGGCGGCAGGACCATGATAAAGGATTTCAAGCCAAAGTATCTCAACACATCCGATACGCCGGTCTTTACAAAAGGAAACAACCTCTTTGCGCTTAACTTTGCAAAAAATGAGGCAAAAGGCACTCTTATCCTTGTTGAAGGCTATATGGATGTTATCGCCCTGCATCAGGCGGGATTCAGGAACGCCGTTGCCGGGCTTGGCACAGCTCTCACGCCCGAACAGGCAAACGTCATAAGGCATTACTGCAATGAGGTCATACTCTGCTACGATTCCGACAATGCCGGTCAGATGGCGGTTTCAAGGGCAATACAGATATTAAGGCCAATGGGTATCGGCATCCGGGTGATAGCTGTTCCGAACGGCAAGGACCCGGATGAGTTTATAAGATCATACGGTGACCAGGGGCCTGCGCGGTTCCGTATGCTGATAGAAAAAAGCGGAAATGATGTGGATTATCGTTTGCGTAAGCTGCAAAGCAGCTATAATACAGATATTACCGATCAGCGCGTAGGCTACCTTTCAGAGGCCGCAAAGCTTATTGCAAGCCTTGACAGCAGCATTGAACGTGATGTTTACATCTCAAAGCTCGCGCAGGAGCAGGGCGTAATGAAAGAAGCCATACAGGAGCAGGTAAACAGGATAGTAAGAAAAAACAGCAGCAGCGCCGCAAAGCGTGAGTTCAGGGAGCTTAAAAAGCAGATCATCGCAGAAAACAGCGCAGCGGACCGTGATAAATATATCTCATTCGGTTCTGCGAAGGCAGAGGAACTGCTTATTGCACTGCTGATGAATAATGTTGATATCGCAATGGATGTTTTCAGGAGGGTTCCGCCGGAGCTTTTTACATCGGCATTCAACAGAAAGGTTTATGAGATCATAAAGTCGAATGCAGAGCAGGGCTATGATTTTTCGCTTGCAGACATTTCAGGCAGCTTTACCGATGAAGAAAACAGCCGTATTGCTCACATATTGTTTTCACACACGCGCGAAACGTATCCGCAGCAGGCCGCCGAGGATTACATACGCAAAATGCAGGAAAATTCCGAGAGGATAACACGAGATCAGGTCGCCTCTGCGGATGATGACGAGCTGCGCAGGATGATGGCGCAGCTGAAAAAGAAAAAGACCTGATAAAAGAAAAAGACCTGATATATTAAAAAAGCCTGATACCGGCACGCATTCCCGTCATACAACCGTACCTTAATCAAAGGAAACTGTAATTTTTTTCGCGGCTGATCTTCGGGAAGCGCTATTGCCGTTCAGATAAGGGATTGTGAAGAAATCAGTTTTCAATTTATGCGCAGGATGATTTGTTCTGAGCAAGGCAAATTTTCGCAGTAATACTGTCGTATTTCAGGAAAATTTAAGGCAGTGCACGGCAGATCGGACAAGCAGAAATGAAAAATAATTTTTGAACGGTTCCTGAATCCAAGGAAAGAAATAAATAACAGGAGGTCATAATTATGATAGGAGCACAGCCTGACAAAAAGACGGTCCTCAAGGATCTTATGGAGCTTGGCAAGTCAAAGGGACAGCTCACCAACAAGGAGATACTTGACGCCATCGGTGAAATGGATATTGACCCCGAGCAACTCGAAAAATTCTATGAAACAATGGAAACCAACGGTATTGATATCGTTGAAACTATGGATGATATCATACTTGACGATGTAGCGCTGACAAACATATCCGATGTCGGCAGTATGGGGGAGGACGGCGAAAGCGAGCCGACAGTTGAAAGCATCGCCATTGACGACCCTGTAAAAATATATCTGAAGGAGATAGGCAGAGTGCCGCTTCTCACGCCGGACGAGGAGCGCGATCTTGCCAACCGCATAATCAACGGTGATGTTGACGCCAAAAAGCGTCTTTCGGAAGCAAACCTCCGTCTTGTTGTAAGCATTGCAAAGCGTTATCTTGGCAGAGGAATGCAGTTCCTTGATCTCATACAGGAGGGCAATCTTGGTCTTATCAAGGCTGTCGAGAAATTTGACTGCAGCAAGGGCTTCAAGTTCTCTACCTATGCCACATGGTGGATAAGGCAGGCCATCACGAGAGCCATTGCAGATCAGGCGAGGACTATCCGCATCCCCGTACACATGGTCGAGACCATCAACAAGGTAAAGAAGGTCTCATCGCAGCTGCTGCACCAGAACGGCCACGAGCCTACTGCCGAGGAGATCGCAGAGGTAATAAATATGCCTACCGACAAGGTGCGCGAGATAATGCGTGTTGCGCAGGAGCCTGTTTCGCTTGAAACGCCCATCGGCGAGGAAGAGGACAGTCATCTTGGCGATTTTATTCCTGATGATGATGCTCCTGCTCCGCAGGACGCCGCATCGCACACACTGCTCAAGGAGCAGCTCAACGAGGTGCTTGCTTCGCTTACTCCCCGTGAGGAAAAGGTATTGAAGCTTCGCTTCGGTCTTGAAGACGGGCGTTCACGCACGCTTGAAGAGGTCGGCGAGGAATTCAACGTCACACGTGAGCGCATTCGTCAGATAGAAGCCAAAGCGCTGCGCAAGCTTCGCCATCCGAGCCGCAGCAAAAAACTCAAAGACTTCCTTGACTAAGCACCGGCGCCGGCGCAGAGCCTGCGCACCCGTGTCCGCTCCCGCTCCCTGCGAGCGTCAAACAACGGCGTTAGTTTTTTGGTGTCGCTCCTTCATGCTCATTCTTTAGTCATCCCCGTAGAAGCAGGTATATTCCCGGTCTTTTGCCGAAACTTTCTTTAACAGACGCTGATTTACTTGCCGCCCGTAGAAGCAGGTGCATCCGCGGTCTTTTGCCGAAACTTTCTTTAACAGACACTGATTTACTTTCCGTGCCGTTGGCGCAGAGTCTGAGACAGCTTGCTGCAGGCTCTGCGCCGTTATTTTGTTGAAATGTTATCACTAAAGTGATTTTCTTGAGTGGAATCATAATGGATTCTGTGTGATGTACAGCCCCAAGTAGAATAAAAACTGATATTTTTGTGAATATGCTACAAAAATGCATAATATTCAACTTTTATTTTCTATTTTAATTGCCATTTATTGCCTGTTTTTTAGTGGTTTTTTTAAGTTTATTGTTGTATAATATATTATGTATATTAGTATATCGTGGGTATTATTGCCTTTTTATTATTTTAGTTTTTTGAAAGCGAGGAATACGCTATGAAAAATGTCAGGGCTTGTCTATTTGATAAGATCACTTGCTTCATACTTATAATAGCTATTATTATTACTTCGATGCCATATAAGGTCTCGAGTACAGACGCAGATGTGCTTGCCTCAGGTATAGGTATTCATAATAATGTTCTGACACAGCAAAGCAACGTAGAAACGACCTATAATATCAAGCTCTATAAGACTGTAAAAACGCAGAGCGGTACAGACGAAAACGGCGATCATATATATACTTATGCGTATCAGTTGATAGATGCGCTTCCGCATGAATTTGCGTTTTCGGCTTCTTCTCCTAACGGCACTGTCTATCTTGAAATTAACGGCAATATTTCACTGTCACAGGGACAGCAGGTGTTATTTAATAGCAGCACTGACTTCAAGGATTACATGATACAAGAGAATATTACCCGTATCGTGATCGAACTCCAGACCGAAGCATTTCGTGACGGCAATCAGGTCAAGGTGTTTGAGCAGTATAACTCTCAGACCAATTACAGCGGAAGCGATGCGGAGTATGACAGCTTGAATACAACAACAGGAGATCCCGCAGATAATACTAAATTAAATAAAAAAACAGAGATCTATAAGATAAACTATATTACAGATGATAATGGCAATACCAGTATAATAAATGAAGGTGGCTACTATGTAAAGAGGTATAACATTACACCGATGGTGGACTGTAAAGCTAATGTACTTTGGCGTGATATCAACGAAGGCAGACCGGCAAATGATGTTATTCAGTTTGATATCTCACGTGCAGAGGTCGTTAATGGCGTTACCGGCGAGTACAGTCCATATACGCCTGGTGATGGTATCACCCGTACTGTTTTGGATCTGGACAGCAACAACAAGCTTTATTCATACAGCGTTCCCGAATGCGCAGAAAATGGCAGCGTATATGATTACAAAGCAAGTGAACGACCGGTAGACGGATATTACATAGATAAAACCTCACAAAATCATTTTACTAACTTTCATCTTACCCAATTCAGCTGTACTGTAAACTGGAAAGATACGGCTCATGCATCAGATATTGATAAAATACTTGCTGTAATTGACGATGATGACCATGATAAAGAAACAAAAATACAGCGCAGAACCGAATTTATCCGGAATAATTTTCAGCTTATTGATGAAACAGGAACAGAATATGACGCTCTTGAAGTAACATCGGAGACACTTGCTACTTTGTCGGAGGAAACCCAAAAATTTATCAGGGATAATTATGAGCTTGATAATGGCGTTTACCGACTGAAAAGTGAAAATATTGATTATATTCAAGACGGCAGTGATTATAAGATAGTCATAAAAGGCTTGCAGGAGATAACCACTGACGGTACTGCTAAGGTTTATTCTTTAAAGCCCAAAAATGCGGATTCCAAGATACCTGTCGATGAAATGGACGGTAAAACTGATAGTGATGGGAAAGATATTCCTGCCTATAATATATCTGAAAATGATAAATCGGCAGATGACAGCTATCTTATTTCGGCAGTCAACACAGGTGTCCGTTCTAATGTTGTTGACAGAGCCTATAACGGTGCGACACTTGACCTTACTCTGATAGGTCAGACGACATTCAGCGGTTCTCTTAAGTGGTTCGATGCCGACAACGTAACGGCTCGAAGCAACGCTGTAAGCGGCGGGACAGCAGGCGACTTCATGCTTTATCGTTATGAATCATTTCAATAATGCAAATTATGTGACTAAAGTTGATCATCTGTGTTCAGAACGGCACACTTTTAATTTTCTTTTAAAGAAAGTTGATTTCCGTGGAACAGACCCGAAACCTATTGACAAATATGACAATTCAGGCGCAGCTTACTTCTATTTTGCAAAGGAACGTCTTGCAGGCGATGTAGCGGGCTACGGAATAGAGTATGTTGTTCCCGATACAGAAACACACTTCCCGTTCGATGATGACAGCAATGGCATCTACAACAGTGATAAGGTATTTCCTAATGGCGCAGTTGTAAAGAATTCTCTTGTCGGTTCTATCGGCTTTGGTGTAGATGCTAACTGGATCGCTGCCGAGCTGCAGGGCGGTACTGCCGAAATACAGTATAAGCTCCAGAGATATAATGAAGATACTCATTCATGGGATGACATAGATTCTGTTTCGCATACAGTAGATGGAGAAACAATAACCGAAGGTATTCTTGATATCAATGGTTTCTCCGCAGAACAGATGGAAAAATACGGTGCGTTCTACGCTGTAGACCAGTATGATGAAAACGGTCATGCATATAAATACAGAGTAGTCCAGACTGATATCAGCCGTACAGATAATAACCAGATCGGACACTATACTCCGGACATTGAGATGGCGTATGATCAATCCGGCAATCTTGTTACTGTGTCTGAAGACGGAAAAACGTATGTAAAGCTTATCATAGATAATGATGAGCCGCAAAAAACAGTAACTATCGAGATCAACGGCAACAAGTTTGAGGTTCAGGCGGTTTATGATCCAGCATCTGCTACTTTCTACTATGAGTACAAGCTTGTAGGTGAGATGAAGCTTGTTCTTGATAAGGACTGGGATCCGGTACCGAGTCATCTTGTTGAACAGGCATGGAAAGCTCATATACAACTTCAGCTCAAAAAGTATAACTATACAACAGGTCAATTTGAAAACTTTGACGCTGCTCACGGTAATACAGGCAATATACAGTATACTGATGGTTCAGCTGATGGAAATGGAGATCTTATTGTTCGTACCACCTCTGATGCAAAAGGTATTTTTACTGTTCACAGAAATACATTTGTAACCGAAGATGGAACGGCTGATAAGTTTGCTATTAAGATATTGAATGCTCCGATGTATGATGAAAAAGGACATCTTAATAAGTATTCGATCGAAGAAATAACTGATTTTCCAGGGAGCAGTCCTGTTTATTCATCTTCAAAGAAATCCGATTATACCGAATTTGTTGCTAACAATATTTTTGGTAACGGCGGTGAAGAAATACACTTCCATAAGGTATGGATGGATGACGGTGAAGAAGAGTATAAAAGTGATGTTCGTATTGATATGTCTGCAAGAGCTATGCCGCTGCCTGTTATTACAGGAGGCGGACAGACAGTAAGCGATTGGGAAACATGGGAGGGTAATAACTGGGATGATGTTTCTTCAAACCTTCCTGCTGCGGAAGTTAATATTCCCGGAAATTGGAGTTTCCTGACGCCATGGTCTACAAACAGCATTTTCACTGATCCGTTAATGAACAGTTCTAACCAATATGCTCTTGGTTATGTTTACAAAAATAGCAATAATGATTTCCCGAACACATTCAATGGTCTCAACAACGGATATACATACGAACAGATCTCTGCGCCAAGTGGAGATACAGGTCCTCTTGATCAAAATTCTTATCCGAACGGTGTTAATATATCAGCTGTAAACTCTGCATTGAGATTTGCCTATAATGAACAGAAAATGCTGAATACAAATCACACCATGAATGAGGACAATATCTGGACAGCGCGCATTCAGGTAAGGATAGGATACAGCTACAATAATCATTATAATTTGAAGGATTTTCAGGAGTATCTTACATCTAATAAAATAATCGCTCACAAATTCGATTTCAGAGATGATGATATCGTAGAAACAGCTACAGACAAATGGATAAACATGATCCCTGCGCAATACAACAGTAACAGTAATGATGGGGGGCACAAGCAGTTTGTTGTTGTTATTAATCTTGACAGCAATACAACTTACAGTGTTGTTGACAGCAGTGGTAATGTAATATCGGATGCAAAGGTCCAGTCTGAGAGTAATAAGATCATAACTCAAACTTCCCACACTCCAAATAGCTTTAACCCCTGATAAACACTAAGAAAAACAGCAACAAAAAAGGCACAGTCCCCTGAAATGTGGTAT
>CADCKR010000048.1 GCA_902802105.1 uncultured Ruminococcus sp. | reverse complement strand
AATCATTTCAATAATGCAAATTATGTGACTAAAGTTGATCATCTGTGTTCAGAACGGCACACTTTTAATTTTCTTTTAAAGAAAGTTGATTTCCGTGCCACTATTCACTATATGCTTGACAAATGCAATTTTTAGGTGTAGAATATGCATATAAACCGTTGAGGAAGAGTGAGTAGGCGTTGGACGACCTCTCAAAGAGAGCCGTGGATGGTGAGAGTACGGCAGAGGAGCTTTTGCTGAATGGACTTCTGAGGGCAAACAGAAATGCAGGTTTCTTATGCAGAGTATGCAAGACGGGCAGACTTACCGTTATCAGTAGTCGGCGCATGAAAGTGCGCAGTGAGTGGATGCAGCTTTGGCTGCGTCAAGCAGGGTGGCACCGCAGGATTACCTGTCCCGGCAAATATGTCGGGGCAGTTTTTTTATATTAAAAACCTCCGGCAGCTCCGGAACGTGAGCGATGAAAAGACCCGCGTTATCGGATCGCATAACCAAAAAAATAAAAAGGAGAGAACCAAAAATGAGCGAAAACACTATCCCTTACAAAATTTACCTCAGTGAGAATGAGATACCTGACAAATGGTACAACCTCAGAGCAGACATGAAAAACAAGCCTGCTCCGCTGCTCAATCCCGCAACCTGCAAGCCGATGACAGCAGACGAGCTCGGAGTTGTTTTCTGTGATGAGCTTGTTGCTCAGGAGCTTGACGACACTACACCCTATATCGAGATCCCGCAGGAGATAAGGGACTTCTACAAGATGTACCGTCCGTCTCCGCTTATCCGTGCATACTGCCTTGAAAAGGCTCTCGGCACACCCGCAAAGATATACTATAAATTCGAGGGCAACAACACAAGCGGCAGCCACAAGCTCAATTCCGCTATTGCTCAGGCTTATTACGCAAAAAAGCAGGGCCTTAAAGGCGTGACCACCGAGACCGGCGCAGGTCAGTGGGGTACAGCTCTTTCAATGGCTTGTGCATATTTCGGCCTTGACTGTAAGGTGTTCATGGTAAAGGTAAGCTATGAGCAGAAGCCCTTCCGCCGTGAGGTAATGCGCACATACGGCGCAAATGTCACTCCTTCTCCTTCAACGACTACGGCAGTCGGCAGAAAGATACTTGAGGCTCACCCCGGCACAACAGGCAGCCTTGGCTGTGCTATCTCTGAGGCTGTTGAGGTGGCAACATCCAATCCCGGATACCGCTATGTGCTTGGCTCAGTGCTCAATCAGGTGCTTCTGCACCAGTCTGTTATAGGTATGGAGTCAAAGACCGCTCTTGACAAGTACGGCGTAAAGCCCGATGTTATCATCGGCTGCGCAGGCGGCGGCTCTAACCTCGGCGGTCTTATCGCTCCGTTTATGGGTGAGAAGCTCCGCGGAGAGAAGGACTATCAGTTCATTGCTGTTGAGCCTGCATCCTGCCCGAGCTTCACGCGCGGCAGGTTCGCTTATGACTTCTGCGATACAGGCATGATATGCCCGCTTGCAAAGATGTACACCCTTGGTTCGGGCTTCATTCCTTCGGCAAACCACGCAGGAGGACTTCGCTTCCACGGAATGTCATCCACACTCAGCCAGCTCTACCATGACGGCCTTATGGAGGCAAGGGCTGTTGAGCAGACAGCTGTATTTGCCGCTGCCGAGCAGTTCGCAAGAGTTGAGGGTATACTTCCTGCTCCCGAAAGCTCTCATGCTATCCGTGTTGCTATTGATGAAGCTCTCAGGTGCAAGGAGACCGGCGAAGAAAAGACTATCCTCTTCGGTCTTACCGGAACAGGCTACTTCGACATGACTGCTTACGAGAAGTTCAATGACGGCGTTATGACTGACTATATCCCCACAGACGAGGATCTTGAAGCAGGCTTCAAGGGTCTTCCTGTTGTTCCGGGTCAGGATCAATAACTGCTTTGCGGCTTTGTAAAGCAATTAGCTTTACGGATATAAGTTTTTAACCTCAATGGGCAAGAAGTCCCCTGCTTCTAAAGCGGTGGGATGAATTGCCTGTCAGCCGTAAGGCTGACTTATGATTTCTTGACAATAAAAACAAAGAATGTTATCATAAATGCAGATAAAATCGGAATAAGCCTGTATTACAATAGAGCGAAAACCAAGCTGTCATACAGAGAATGATGAAAGGAGAATAGATTAGGGGTAATCATTCCCTTATGATAAGGGATTTTCGATAGATAGACCTCTATGACTCGTAACCAATCGAGAATGAAAAGTGCAAAGTCAGTTTTGCGGACAAATCTATCACAACCGTGGGACACACGGGGTTAGCTCGCTTATGCTTAGTGCATCAGTACTATCGAACGAGAACCAAACTCGTCTGAGGCAGGGGAAGCCCCCGCCTCTATAGGCGGGGGAGGATGTCACAACCGCAGATTTCAAGGCAATAAATAAGTATTTACAACAAGCTGTAAGGCAAATCGCTTTACAGCTTGCTTTTTTTATGAGTTTATGCAAAGTGCTCCGCAACAGCGATAAATACTGCATATATCAGTGATTTTTGAGAATTTATTCTTCTGATGAAAACCCCAAATTTATGAGAATGTATATGTGCAAAATGCTTAAAAATATTTATCACTTGACAGAAGGTACTATTAAGGTTTATACTATTAGTAAATTAGATAGTAAATTAGACAAGTATGACTAAATGGGATATTATATTATTTATGTTTTTGACGTTCTGTATTATGCTGAGCAAAGGAGAGTGATCGCTGTGTCCGGTAAAGTCAATAAAAAGAAGCGCAGACGTTCTCCGGCGTTTGTTGCGGGTCTGGTAATACTATTTCTTGGCATAGTTATCCTTATCTCTCTTGCGATGTTTGTTTCGTTTGATGAAGTTACAAACGTATTTGAGGCCGGCAAGGTGGATATCGTCCTTACCGAGCCTGACTGGAAGCCGCAGGACGGCGAAAATATAGTCCCGAATGAATTTGTCAAAAAGGATCCTACCGTTATCAATAAGGAAGAGACCGTTAATACTTATGTGTTCTTAAAGGTCACAGTGCCTTATGATGATGACCCGAATCTTAAAATTGAGTATGCTCATCAGAAAGATGCTACACATTCGGGTGAGACAATCTATACCAATACATCAAGACTTAAGATACCTGTTTATGAATTTGTTGCTACAGGAAAGAAGGCTGGCGACACAGACGAGGGAGAGCGCAAGTATAATCAGGATTTCCTTACTACTTTTACGCCCGAAAATGCTAATAAGCAGGAGGTAAATCCCGGCTGGTATCTGCTTAAAGGATTCCCTGAAATAGATAAACAAAAAAAGACCTATACCTATCTTTACGCTCATGTAAGAACGGTTGAGAATGATGTGATGATGGTAGATGGAGCCGGCCACAAGGTAATGGCTGAGGTGATAGCGAAGCAGCCTGTAGCTTATCCGCTTTTTAATGAGATATACCTTAACAACTTCAGGGAGCGGGCAAAAGATACCACTGTAGCGCCGCCGGTCACCGCATTCCCTGATCCGGCAAGGAATTACAGCATACACATAGAGGCTTACGGCATTCAGGCTAACTTCCTGAAGCCGAACAACACCACAACAACTATTCCCGAAGAGGTATGGCCTTATATAGACAGCAATTATACGTACAATTCAGAAACAGGCACAATGACGAATAACACAACGCAGCCTTGATTTAAAAGGAGATGAGAATTGTGAAAAGTAAGAAAATAAAAATAATACTTGCCACTGCGGCTGTATTTGCTGCGATCGCAGTTCTCTTGACCTTCAAAATGTCGCTTGCGTATCTTACGGATGCGGAAAGAAAGGACAATATAATAACCATCGGCAATGTCGATCTGGAGCTGAGCGAGGGTAAATATAAGGATGAACCCGTTATTGCGGCAGGAGGAGCACCGCAGAAAGCTCCTGTTATCTCTAATACGGGCATAAGCGATGAGTATGTTTTCATTCGTGTGGCTGTGCCTGTGCGTAAAGTTACTCTCCTTTACGAAGAGGATTCAACGGTTGATGAAACTCGGCATAAAAAAGGCACTCCGACTGTAAATAATTATAATGGTCAGTCTGTTGTTCAGCAAAGTGACGAGATATACAGAACTGTTGCAGACGGTCACGGCGATGCAAGCAAGACACAGATATCATTGCTTGAGGGAGATAATAAAGCTCCCAATGCAAAGCCGCAGCTTGATATTGAGTACAACAAGGGCGACGGCAACGGAGACAATAAAAAAGTAGGTTGGGTATATCTTGGCAGAGAGCTTAATCAGCAGGTCAATGTTTCGACGACGGCTACTCCGGATAACCGCACTTATGATTACTATTATTTCGGCTATAACAGAAGGCTGAAAGCCGAAGCGGATGCGTCCAAAAAGGTGTATCAGTACAAGGCTGTCCGCGATAAAGATGCAGATAACAAGCTTGAAAACGGCATACCTGTGACAGAAACATATTATATGACAGAACAAGAGTTTGAGGCGGCTTTTCCTGCGACGGGAACCGGAACATTTCCGGCCGGCATTCCGGAGGATCTGAGAGGCGCTGAAAACAAAAGCAAATGGACTAAAGAAGAAAAGGTTGACGAAACTATCCCGCTGTTTGACAGGATACAGCTCAAGAGCTTCATAGACGAGGAGCTTGTATTGATGGACGGTAATGATGTTTCCAAGGATGCATCCGGCAGGAGAGCAGATGTTGAGGATTATTTCTATGTGCAGGCTTACGGTATTCAGGCGGACAGCCTTGATACAGGCAGTCTGAATAATCTTGCAAGGGATGCCGTGCTTACTGATGCTCAGGTAAAGGAGATATTCGATATTGTCAAGAGAAAGGCAGGCGGGAAGTAATGAATAATAAAAAGAAAAAGCTTGCCTTTATCGGACTGTTTGCGGCGGTGCTTGCGGCGTCTCTGGGAGTAAGCGTTACACTTACGTATCTTGGTACAAACGAGGGCAAAAAGAATACTATCACTGTCGGTCACGGCGACCAGCAGATAAGCGAGCAGTTTTCGGAGCCGTCTGAGGCTACGATGGAGGGAAGCTACGTTGAGAAAAAATTCAGCGTGGAGAACACCGGAACCGTGCCTTCCTTCGTAAGACTGTATGCGGAGTTTTCTGACAGTGAGGTCGCGGACAAGGCGACTGTCAAGTATACTGTAGATAATACTACAACAGAATATACATGGAAAAAATTCAAAGAGGGGCTGGCAAAGCAGCCCGGTGAAGAAGGTTATATAGAATCCGATTGGAGATATATTCCTGAGGGTACAGACGGCTTGCTTGGCGGATATTTCTATTATACCAAGGCGCTTGGCGCAAGAACGGTCGATAATAATAATTATGTATATGATATGACACCGAACCTGTTTGATTCCGTAAAGGTGGATTTTCAGAAATATGATGAAAATAGTTTAGTAGTAGACAGCAGCAATATCGACCGTATCAAAAGCTATGAGATGATCGTTTACAGCGAGACTGTTCAGAATGTAGAAACAGGAGCTAAAGTGTTTACATCTACGGTAAACGAAGAGACATCGACATGGACAGAATACGGCTATGAGTATAAGGACAGCGAGTGGAAGGAAGCCTGGAAGAGCTTCCTGAGACAGACACCGTGATGGCGGCTGCGGCCATCACACATATATTTGCAGAATGATGAATGTGTTGTGTCGGCAGAATAATGCCGGAGCACGTATTCAGTTCTGATACATATCGGCGCTTTCCGGCAGGGAAAGTGCAGTTTCAATTCTTCTGAAAGGTCTTGTGTTTAGTCAAAACTAACCATCATGATGCTGCTTGTATGACAAAAACGTAAAAATTTTCAATATTCTGTAATAATTTTTATATTTATAAAATATTGACTACGTTGGCTAAAAGTAGTATAATATCCTACATAGGGTTAGTAAATTTGTGCAGGAATAAACATAATCATACAGGGTGAGATAATGAGAAAGATAGCTCTTGCTTTCAGGGTTGTCCTGATCGTTCTTTACCTCTTGATTATCGTGATCGGACTTGCGGTTGCAATTCTGCTACTGTGCGGTATGAAGCTCTATTGTATTGAAACGGGTAGTATGGAACCCGACTACCCGGTCGGTTCGATGGTATTTGTGGAACGTGTCTGGTTTGAATCTCTCAATGAGGGCGATGTTATCACTTACGTTGTGAGCGGCAACACCGTGGTTACTCATAGGGTGGTCGGCATAGATGCTGAACACAGACTGCTTACAACGAAGGGTGACAATAATGCAGTTACCGATGCTTCACCTGTGAGCTATGAGAATGTTCTTGGCAGAGTGAATTTCTGTGTGCCCGGATGCGGCTATGCGTTTATGTTCCTGAGTACAAGGTTTGGAAAGATAATGCTCGGAATATTCGCCTGCGGTCTGGTCGGCGCTTACTTCATCAGGCGGTACTATTATAAGGTGCTTGACGAGGAGGACGCCGGGAACAGTGACGGGGAAGCTGATGCTGCGGACGAAGCCTTGAAAGAGGGAGTATCTGAGGGTTTGCTGACAGACGAAGCAGCCGGACTGGCTGCGGAATCGACAGACAAAACGAAGAAAAGCCTGACAGAGCGGCTTAGGATGCGGCTGAGGACAAACCGGAAACACTGAGCACTGCCCACGGAACGGAATGAAGCGGGACGTTCATTCGCAGATCAAGAGGAAGGATTGAAAAAGAGGAAAGGAAGTGGTACTTTATCAGCAGTTCGGCTAAAGCGAAGGCTAAAAAGGGAGATAAGAAAAACATGCCGGCCGGAGCAAAGGTTTTCGATATTGCATTTACAGTTTTCGTTTACCTTCTGGCTGCAGCAATACTCTTCGGAGCGTTGTTGTTTTCCTTTAGCACATCACCTGATAAGGCGTTGTTCGGTTACAGGTATTATACCGTATTGACAGGGTCAATGTCGCCGACTTATAAGGTAGGAGATATGATCTTTGTTAAGCTTTCAGATGCTTCTGAGCTTAATGTGGGGGATGTTATCACGTTTAATCCGTCGCAGGACAGTGACGCGTATCTGACCCATAGAATCTCTGAGAAGCTTGATAATTATGAAGGGACGGGGGTTACCTGCTTCAGAACAAAGGGTGACGCAAACAATGTTGGCGATAGTTTCCTTATCGACAGCAGCAGAGTCATCGGAAAGGTTACGTTCGGCATTCCGGGACTTGGCTATGTTGTAAGGTTTGTACAATTAAGATGGTATCTGATTGTACCTGTTGTCATAATGGTTGGTGTATTCTTCCTATTGTTGAAGCGCTACTTCCTGTTAGGCAAGGAAGATGACGAGGATGATGAAAAATCGAAGGGCTCCAAGTCTGATTCCGATGCCGATAAAGCTCAGTCCGGCGAGACGGCGGGTGCTGAGGTCAGCGCAGCGGTTACCGAAGACTGCACAGCAAGTGATGCCGCCGAGGAGAAGCCGAGCGAACCTGAGCAGCCTGAGGACACACCTGCAGAAAGTTCTGAGGACAGTCCTGAGAGGACGGACACACCGGAAGGAGCCGCTACCTGAGCCGCAGGGCAGGGCAGAGGGCGACTTCCAAAAGCTTCGGTTTGTCGCAGACAGATCGGAGAGCGGCAAACCGCAGAAACCCGCAAGGGTAAAAAAATCATTTTAAAGGAGAAATGAAAAATGGCTAGCAAATCCCAAAAAAGACGCAGAGTCTTAGGCGCATCCTGTATTCTGGCAGCTCTTATTATTGCAGGTTCATCGTTCGCATGGTTCACATCCAAAGATGAGGTTACCAACCGCTTGACAGCATCCGCTGACTACGGTGTATCCATCATCGAGTCCTTCACACCTCCGAAACAGTGGATTCCGGGTCAGAAAATAAACAAAGATGTATACGATGTTAACACAGGCAACATTGCTGCATTTGTTAACGATGATATTTCAGGTATTTTGACCTATACTTATGAAACAACTGTGAGCACATTTGATGCTACTAACGGTGTTGTCCTTGAAGATACTGCTTTGACAGACATTGACGGTGCTACAACTATGGAAGCTGGTGCTGTACTTGCGTGGACTGATACCGATGAACCTCTCGGTACAAAAATAAGTGCAAGGGAAAATGAAGACCCTGCTGTTGCAAATCGTTGGACACCGACTAAAAATGGTGACTACATTTTCAGAAGAACAATTAAGGATAATAATGGTAACAAAACATTTACATATGCAGGTTATCATTATGAAGACGAAAAATACTACAAGATCGCAATAGGCGATTATGTAAATCCGACAGGTAC
>CADCKR010000047.1 GCA_902802105.1 uncultured Ruminococcus sp. | reverse complement strand
GCTATTAAAAATGCCTTTTCCTTGATTATTAAAGAAGATTGCTTAGGATGGTTCAAATCCTGTGGCGTTTGCTGTTAATTATTTTGATTGCTATAGTATTATATCAGGATTTTTTGTAAATATCAGCGGCAGTGTCGAGTACCTGCTTCATTATCGGGATCGCTACAGAATAAGCATAATTGCCGTATTCAATTATTGCGGCAAATGCGAGCGGACAGTCCTCATCCTTGCAGAAGCCTGTTACCCAGGCGTGTGCGAGGCCTTCGCTGTTTATTTCTGCGGTTCCGGTTTTTGCGCATACATCAAGCTTGTCGGATACGTAGCTTTTGCCGTAGTTCGATTCTACAGTATAGTCCATCATTGCGTAAAGCTTGTCGGCGATCTCTTTCTCCATCATACGATTACCGAGTGTTGTCTGGTTTTTCAGCTTGCCGTCGATCATGCTTACGAAATAGGGCATTACAGGAGTGCCGCCGTTTGCTATCGCGGCGCTTATCATCGCCATATTTATGGGTGTTTCGAGTACGGTATACTGTCCTACGCCGGACCAGCCGAGTTGGTTTTCGTTTGCTTCTTTTACATCATAGATGCTTGATGCAGTGGTTATACCGTCAAAGCTGATCCTTGAATTGAATCCCATGCTTTCGGCGTAGCTTGTCATTTTTTCCTTGCCAAGGGCTACAGCGAGCTTTGCAAAGAATATATTGCAGGATTGTGCAAGAGCCTCTTTGATATCAACTATACCGTTTGGCTCATAGCAGGTCACTTGGTCTTCGCCAACGATATCCATGCCTTGACAGTTGTATGTGCTTTTCTCAATATCGGGTATTTCTTTGAGTGAAGCTGCGGCAGTTACGAGCTTGAAGGTCGAGCCGGGCGGATATGATGCGGAGAGAGCCCTGTTCAGGTATGCGCCGTCGTATTTTTCGTTGGTTTCAATATCCTGAGGTACGTCCTGCGGGTCGTAGGCAGGTGTGCTTACAATGCAGAGTATCTCACCGGTTTTATAGTTATACATCAGTATTGCGCCTTTATAATCGCCGAGAGCGTTAAAAGCGGCCTTTTGCAGACGCGAGTCAATGGTCAGCGTCATGTTTATGCCCTTTTTCAGCTTATCTGGCAGACCAAGCCCGAAAGTGAAGTTATACTTTGTCAGCTCTGAACGGTAAACCGTCTGAACAGCAGTAGCAATATTTACCGAATTATCACCTACGATATGAACGCAGGATTTTCGTATATCCTCATCTTCGTTATAGACTCTCTGTTTGTCGATGCTCTGAGCCAGCACAACTCCGTTGCGGTCGAATATCTTGCCGGCGAATTCAAGCCCGTCAACATCCGTAAGGTGAGAGTTTGTCGGTTCAGCTACCCACTGCGAGGCGTGAATCACAAGGTTTACAGTGTGGTATGTCAGACCTGCAAAAAACGCAAGGGTCATCAGCAGGATCATAAAGGAACGGGAATTGATCTTTCTCAAGGTATTGCCTCCTTTCGCTCCTTTAAAGGTTGATATAGTTGGATCTTTATCTTTCCTGAATATTGCATGAGAGGTCTATTTTTTTGCGCTTTCGCGTGAAAGGGCATTAGCGGGGATCCTTGCTTTCTTTTGCGAATATGTCCTTTCATCTGCGGCTTTTATGAATGACAGCAGCCCCCAGCAGGCGATCATGCTTGTTCCGCCGTAGCTGACAAACGGCAGTGTCACGCCTGTAAGCGGCAGGATATCGGTGACGCCGAAAATGTTCAGCGCCGCCTGACAAACCAATAGTCCGCCGGATGTGCAGGCTGCTATAGAGTAAAACGCCGAGCGGCTCCGCGTGGTCACTGCGCGGGCATAAATCATGAATCCGCCTATGGTGATACTCAGGAGCAGAGCGGTGATAAGGCCAAGCTCTTCGCTGGCAAGACCGAAAACGAGGTCGCTTTCAGAGGCGAAAACATATTGAAGGTATCCTCTTGTAAGACCTACGCCGAAAAGGCCTCCGCTTGCACTGTAGATGAATGTTCTTACCTGCTGAAAGCCGTCGGTGTCAGCATATTCCCATACATGGGTCCACGCCTGGAAGCGGTCGGCTATATAGGGCTTGAAGGACAGTATCAGAACAACGCCCAGCAGAGCGGCTGCTACAGCAAGGATTATCGTTTTGAAATCACCCGAGCGCATGAATGCAATGACCAGGAAGGTCACGAAGAATATCAGTGCTGTGCCGAAATCACTCATAAGGAAGAAAATGCCTATGCATATTCCGATAAAAAGAATGAATCCGAAAAGGTTTTTCTTTGTTTGCAGGTAGTCAAGCGTAGATGCACCTACGAATATAAGCGCGATCTTGGCAAATTCTGAGGGCTGCACCGATATGGGGCCTATCAGTATCCAGTTTTTCGCACCGTTGATGGATTTGCCGATAACGAGTGTCATCAGCAGTCCGCCTATTGCGAGTATAGCTATTATTATTCGCCATTTCATTACGCGGTCGGGTATCTCCATGAACCACAGCATAAAGCAGTAGACGAGTATGCCTATTACCATTGCCGTGACTTGTATATATGCCTGCTTCGGGTCGTGTACTGCATTAAGGAGTATACCCGCGCCCGAAAGCATTAGCGCAAGCGCTTCAAGCTCAAAGCTTTTTCTCTGAAATATGCGGACGGACACCGTATAGAATATCCACATCACGGCGCAGAATATCAGAGCATGGGGAAGCGCGGAAAAGCTGCCGGAGCACAGAAAGCCTTCAACCGAAAGTATTGCCATGAGAATTGTAATAAGAGTTAATATAAGGCTGCATGAAACAGTGTTCCTCTGTTTCGGCGGAGCGACCTTGCGGCGCTGGTTGGCATCTGTCGGGTCGTCAGCGCGCCTGAGCGTGAGAGTAGTCATGCCGACTGTTATTTTATCTCCGACAAAAACAGGATGTCGTCCCTGAGTTTTTTCGCCGTTGACAAACACTCCTGATTTTGACCCGGTATCGGTAATGAACCATCCCTCCTCACGCCTTAGCAGTACGGCGTGATCCCTTGAAACGGTGGCGTCCGGGACCCTTATGTCGGAATTGCGGCTCCTGCCGAGGGTGTTTTCCCAGAACAGGACAGGATATCTTATATTGTTGTCCTCATCATCAAGTGCGATCAGGGCGTGTTCGTCTCTGCGCCCGAAGCTGAGCGATAAAAAGCATAGTATAACGGTTATCAGCATTATTGCCGGTGTGGCTATCCTGAGAGCAAGTGTAATCATTGCAGCGGTGTCAGACACAGGGCATCACCTCGGTTCAAAAAGTATTTGGTCAGCTGCCGAACGGCACAGCCTTTGAATGGAGGAAACGAATGGTTATTTCGGGACATTCTCTGTGCAGTCTGCGCAGCGTGGAAAGTGTAACAAGATAATCCTCAGGATATGACTGAGTCTCAAGCAGCTTTTCCGAAGGCACAAGCTCCTGGTCAAGCACTCTTTCATCAACAGCGGCATCAGCGGCATAGAGCAGCTTGCTTTCGGGGAAGTACAGACCCATCATTTCTTTGCGGTGGCCGCGTATATCAAAGCCGAGTACAGAGCCGTCACCCAAAATGTCATATATCCATTTGAAGTAATTTTTAAGCGGTGTCTGTCCGTTGAATATACCGGCAGCCTTTACGGGAATATTCATTTCGGGCATGGTGCTTTTCATCATGTCATCGTCAAGGTCTCTTGTTTTGATAAGGCAGAGCACCTGTGCGCTGGATATCAGCTCATATTTCGGCAGCAGCGGCAGTGCGCCGCAGCATTCGGGACTGCAGTGGGTCAGTATTACCTTTTTGATTATCATCGGGTCCGAGCCTTCTGCTTCAAGCTTTTCGGTAATGCAGTCGGTATCGTCAAATTTCAGCTTGTGCTTCTGCTTGTATTTGAAGAATACGGTCATGTTTTTTTTCAGAAGTTCACTGCATCCCGTATTGACAAGTATATTGCCGAATTTTCTGTGTTCCAGCAGCAGTACGTTTACGGGCAGTGTTTCTTCTCTGCCGTTTGAATTGATGAAAAGCTCAGAGAAATTAAAGCTCTCACTTCCGCAGGCTATAGCTCTGAGGGATATTATTTTATTCATGGGTCATCTCTCCGTTTTTATAGACATAATTCCTCTTATACTATTTTATCCGACAAAGCGTAAATCGTCAATACTAGTCACATAATTTGCATTATTGAAATGATTATTGATTGTAATAGGCGTTAAAATAACCATTTCGCTGTTGATGATTTTTGAAAATTGATTTCCGTGCCTGTAATCATGTAAATAAATTTTGGTCAGGGGGACTTTCAAGTGAAAGTCCCCCCGGTCTCGCCTGTCGGCTCGGTCGGCGCTTCTGCCTTACGGCAGAGGTGTCCACCGGACACCGCGCGCCCCCCGAAAGCTGAATTGGAGCTTGGGGAAACATCAGCGCCCCCGAAAGCTGAGTTGGAGCTTCAAGAGACATTCGCGCCCCCGAAAGCTGAGTTGGAGCTTGGGGAAACATCAGCGCACCCCGAAAGCTGAGTCGGAGCTTGGGGAAACATCAGCGCACCCCGAAAGCTGAGTCGGAGCTTCAAGAGATATTCGCGCCCAACGAAAGCCGTTCTTAAAATAATAAATCAGCGTCTGCTAAAGAAAATTTTTGCAAAGCACCGCTGATGTACCTGCTTCTACGGGAATGACTAAGGAATGAGCAAGAAGGAGCGACACCAGTAAACTAACGCCGTTGTTTGACGGTCGTAGGGAGCGGGAGCGGACATGGGAGCGGCAGCTTGCCGCTGCTTGATTTTCAGAGGATTTTTTGATAATATAAAAATATAAATTTATTTTGGAGGGTTACATTATGAGCTTTGAAGAACGTGCTTTAAAAGCTGTAGAGCTTAGGCAGAACGGATATAATTGCTGTCAGGCGGTAGCTGCTGCTCTTGCCGACCTTACAAGCCTCACGGAAGATCAGCTGATGCAGATCGCTTCCGGCTTTGCTCTTGGAATAGGTAATATGGAGGGAACCTGCGGCGCTCTTGTGGGTGCGGCGATAGCTGCGGGTCTGGCGGCAAAAGGCAGAGGGACTGTCAGAATGACACGCCGGATCTCCGAAAAATTCCGTGATGCGTGCGGCTCCGTTACCTGCAAAACCTTGAAGGGATTTCCCGGCGGAAAGGTTCTTTGCCCTTGTGATCAGTGCGTGAGGAATGCAGTACTTGCATACGGAGAGGTTATGGGCGAATAAGCCTTTGCTATTTGGCCATGAGCTATTGTATAATAAATAGATTTTACCATTATCTACATTCCTTTTTGGAAAAATTTGCAATAGGTCTTGTAATTTTTATAAAAATGTTGTATAATACACATAGTAAATTATTAGGAGGTAATTCCCATGTCAGTAAAAGTTGCAATCAATGGTTTCGGTCGTATCGGTCGTCTTGCTTTCAGACAGATGTTTGGCGCAGAGGGTTATGAGGTAGTTGCTATCAACGATCTTACAAAGCCTTCAATGCTGGCTCACCTTCTCAAGTACGATACCGCTCAGAAGGGTTACTGCGGTATTATCGGTGAGAACCTTCATACTGTAACAGCTGATGATGAGGCTAACACAATTACAGTTGACGGCAAGACTCTTAAGATCTATGCTGAGAAAGACGCTAAGGATCTGCCCTGGGGTGAGCTCGGTGTAGACGTAGTTCTTGAGTGCACAGGCTTCTACTGCTCCAAGGATAAGTCAATGGCTCATATCAACGCAGGCGCTAAGAAGGTCGTTATCTCTGCTCCCGCAGGCAATGACCTCAAGACTATCGTTTTCAGCGTTAACGAGAATACTCTGACAGCTGATGATCAGATCATCTCTGCTGCTTCATGCACAACAAACTGCCTGGCTCCTATGGCTAAGGCTCTTAACGATTATGCTCCTATCCAGAGCGGTATCATGTCTACTATCCACGCTTACACAGGCGATCAGATGATCCTTGACGGTCCTCACAGAAAGGGCGACCTCAGAAGAGCAAGAGCCGGCGCTGCTAACATCGTTCCTAACTCAACAGGTGCTGCTAAGGCTATCGGTCTTGTTATTCCTGAGCTCAACGGCAAGCTCATCGGTTCTGCTCAGCGTGTTCCTGTACCCACAGGCTCAACAACTATCCTCACAGCTGTTGTTAAGAAGGCTGACGTTACTAAGGAAGGCATCAACGCTGCTATGAAGGCTGCTGCTTCTGCTTCCTTCGGCTACAACGAGGATCCGATCGTTTCTTCTGATGTTATCGGCATGAGATTCGGTTCACTCTTCGATGCTACTCAGACAATGGTAGCTAAGATCGCTGACGACCTCTATGAGGTACAGGTTGTTTCATGGTATGACAACGAGAACAGCTACACAAGCCAGATGGTAAGAACAATCAAGTATTTTGCTGAGCTTGGCTGATACTTATTCCATTGATTAAAGATCAACAAACTTGCGCTGCTCCTTTTCCGGGGCGGCGCATTTTTTTGTATCAGCGCTTTGGCAGCGTGTTGGTCATAAATGCATCAGAATTCAGCGGTTTTGTGAAGGCGGCTCGGGCGGAGTGCTCCGCTGCCGATTCAGTTTTGTAAGGAAATAAAAGCTTGATATTTTATTGTTTAACAAGGTGATAAAGAAAACACAGCTTGCCGGATCTTTCTGCCGGAAAATGTTTCCCATAGTGTAACTTGTCGGAACAAAATTGATTTCCGTGGAAATGTTGATAAAAACTGTTGAAAAATGTGCATTTTTGTTGTATAATTAACTAAATAGACATTGTGGTGTGACAAAATCCCGGAATGAGGTGAAGCACTTGGAGAAGGCAGTAAAGAAGGTTTCAATTATTGATACTTTGAAAAAGATCTTTCTTGACCCGGCAAATTTCCGCCTGCTTTTTTTTGTGGTGATGTATTGCGATATCCGCTATCTTTCGCCGGTCATATACGACAGCGTGATACTTGTGATGAGTTTATGGTCGGCTGTGCTGATGATAGACCAGTTTGTTGCCCGCAAAAGGATAATGCGCGTAAAATTCCGCAGGATAATATTTGTCTTTATGTTTTTTGCAATATTGACTGTGCTTATTCATTGTGAGATAAACCTGTGGAGCAATTTGCTGACTCTATGGTGGCTGGTAGTGTGCCTGTTTTTGTTTTACGGTGTCCACGCCGAAAAAAGCAATATCCGGGTTCGTAAGGAGGCAAAGCGTCTGTTTGACGTCCTTACGGTTATGACAAACCTTACTATGGCTGCCGGACTTATACTTTTTATAATTTTCCCCAAGGGATTTACTCTTATGGGCTTTGAGTTCTGCATCATTGAGGGCAGATTTGTAGGCATAATCCCTAATGCAAATGTTACAGCCTTCTATGCTGTAGCCTGTATTGTTTACTGCACTATTCTTCTGCGTATGCGCCGCGCCGACGGCACTATATCAAGAAAGCTGCGTATATGGTATATTTCAGGCATTGTGATGAACAGCTTTGTGCTTATCCTGACGGATTCCAACGCATCACTGGTGTTCATAATGGTCTATCTGTCGTTCCTGTTCTTCTATGAAATGTTCAAGGAATTTACATCTCAGAAGCTGCATACTATTTTCTTCCGTATAGCAGCCACAGCTCTTGCGTGTGTGATCGTTGTTTCATCTGTAATGTTTATACGAGTAAATGTTCAGAACGGCGTTTCGGCTATGCTCAGTCAGCGTGATTCAGGTGTAGTAGTTGCTACGAAGCTTGAAGCAAACGATAAGGTCAAGCTTAACAAGGCTTCACTTTCGCCTAAGCCTTCCAATACCAAAAAGATAATCGGACATCAGAACACCAATCTTGACAGCGGCAGATTTGTTCTCTGGCGTCAGGCTCTTGGCCTGATAGAGCTTTATCCGCTTTTGGGCATAGGCAAGGAAAATATTACAGATTACGGGATCGAGAATCTCGGAGGTATCCGTTATACAAATCTTGGCGGCTATAAATACGTTGACTTCCATAACGGACTGCTCACTATAACTGTAAGCTTCGGAATAGTAGGTCTCAGCCTCTTCCTTGTTTTTGCGATAACCATTGCAAAGGCGATACTGAAATCTATGTTCAAGCATAAGCTGCGAAGCCGAAAAGACGGAAATGTTCTTGTGATAATAGCGGCATTTTCTGCTGCATACTGTGTCTATTCAATGTTTGAAGCGGCACTTTTCATAGATTATACCTATCGGGTGTTCATATTCTGGTTTATTCTCGGCTTGGGATTAAGCTATGTAATGAAGTACCATCAGCAGGGGCTTCATGCGAAGATAGATCCTGTTCCGATCAACGATGATTCCTCAGAGTTTGAGTATATCAAGAGAAAGTTTTCTTTCTTCCGAAAGAAATTTATGCCTGAGAAAAATAACTCTGAAACAAAGGAAGATACCCAGGAAGATAAGCCTGCCGAAACGGATGAAGGCTCTGCCCCGGAAGATAAGCCTGCCGAAACGGATGAAGGCTCCGCCCCGGAAGATAAGCCTGCCGAAACGGATGAAGGCTCCGCTACGGAAGATAAGCCTGCCGAAGCTGATGTAAGCGCTGAAGCTGAAGATGAGCCCCCGGAAGACAGTACCATTGACCAATAACATTCAAAATCCGGCATACCAGACCTGACAGAATGGTATGCCGGATAATTTTTTAGTCTTTTTTCAGCGGCGGTATCTTTACGCCGGGACGATCCGGAATGCATTCATCCGGAAAGCCTTCGATCTTTTGCAGCTTTGTGAGCTGCTCGTATATTACGTATAGCGTCTGAACGCCGTTTTCAAGAATATAATAATGCCTGATATACGGCACAAGCAGTACAAGCAGAGCAAAAAACAGTACAAGCACGGCGATGCTTTGGTAAAACATTATTACTATGAGCACAGACATTGTGAGCAGTGCAAAAAGTATTGTTACCAGCAGATGTATAAGACGCTCGTGCTGCCAGAATGTTATTTCGGTAAGAAGCTCCCGTCTGAGTGCCTCGATATTTTCTGTTTTTTTGCCGCTGTTTATCAGCTTGCGAAGCGAGAGAATGTATGAGTTTAGTTTTTTACCCATTGTTATCGCCTTGAATCCTGTTTAACTTGCGCTCCATGACGTAATCGTTACAGTAGAAACCGTTGCCGATGTCCGTGTCGATGGACTTTACCTTGTGGAATCCAAGATGCTCATATACATTTATGGCAAAGTTGTTTTTGCGCTCAACATGAAGCCTGAGCTTCTTGATGCCGCTGAATTCCTCACCCTTTGTCATGTTGTCGAAAAGCGCCATTGAACGCCGGGCAAGCCCCTGACGGCGATACTCGGCTTTGATATAAAGCCTTGAAATGAAGATATGGTCGCCGTAATTTTTATAACACATATATCCCGCCAATTCGCCGTCCACTAAAAGCATATAGTAGATATTGCGGTCAGCTATCTGCTGCCTGAGTGCAGCACGGGATTGATACTTTTCAAGCATATAGTCTATCTGTTCGGGTGAAAAAATATCTTTGTAATAGTTGTGCCATACGTGGTTAGCAGCTGTTTCGATCTCTGCTATTTGTTTTTCAGTTGCCACTGGCATGACGTCGAATCTCATGGTTTACCTCCGGGGCGCTGTAATTAGTCATTTTTTCTTTCTATGTGTCTTGTGGTGACGTGCACGTCAATAAGGACATCCTCTCTGTCTGAAAGCTCAAGAGGAGCCTTGTCTTTATATTCGTATGGTTCTGTCATACCGTTATACTTGTATCCGCGGTAAATAAAATAAACTGTAAGTCCTGTACCGAGAATGCTTATGACAAGAGCGACAATGATTATCTTCAGCCAGTCGGTGCTTTTTTCACCGCTTGAACTGCTTGATTTTGCAGTCGGGACTATATCATAGTCATAGCTGCTGTCATATTCGTATACGGCAGTGAAGGCCTCATCCTCGGCTTGTACAGAGGCTTCGTTCACGGCAGTATCAATATAGCTTTCGGCCGAAACGGAAAGCCCGCAGGCGGCGATCATTGCAGCGGCCGCAAGCACGGCAGCTGTTTTTGAAAGAAAATTCTTTTTCATAACAGGAAATACCCTCCCAATATGCTGAGCAGTAACAGAGCTATAAACAGGATAACTCCGAACAGAGCAAGCTTTTTCTTATCAAGGGGCAGTTCACCGTAGTTTTTGCCCGTCTGACCGTTCATTGCATACAGGTAATCCTTGCCTTCATAGTTGAAGTTCATCATCCACACGGGCATCATAGCATACTGCCACGACTCCTGCAGGGTCTTTACGTCTACGCTGTTTACCTCTACGCTGTCATAGCCGGTAATGGTATCAAGATATATCTTTTTGGAATACTCTTTCAGTTCCTTGTCTACATCTCCCTGAACATCGCTGCGCTCGGTGTCGCGCTTTTCTGCAAGGAAGCCCGAAAGATAGGCCATAGTAAATCCGCGGAAATCTGCCGAGTTATATGGGTTTACATATTTAAGAGCCTTGCTGTGCTCGCCCCTCAGAGCGGGATGGGGAAAATCCTTGAAGTCGATCGTGCCGGCGCGCTTGCAGCGGAAGGTCTTTATTTCGGTGTATTCGGTATCTCCCTGAGTCCATCTGCGTTCCTTTTTGGCTGTAGCATAAAGAGCGCCGTTCTTTTTGGAATCTATCATCCAGTAAGGGTAGTAAACACCCCTGATCTTGTTAAGCTCGGCATTTGCTATAAAGGTCTTGGGCAGGAAGTGCTTCTTTTTGCAGAATGCGAAGAACTTGTTTTCTGCATCCTCCTCGGTAAACTTGAAGGGTATTACCTTGTCGGGCTTGAAGGCGCCTGTCAGTCTGTTTGAGATAACGACAGGGTTATGACAATAAATACAAAGGGTAGCGGCTGTCGTCTTGTCTGTAATGACCTCGGCTCCGCAGCTCTGACAGGTATACATTACTGTGCCTGAAGCAAAATCCTCAAAGCCTTCGGGAACGTCATCGGCTTTTGCGTCCTCGGATACGACCTGATTTGTCTCAAGTGCCTGATCGAGATCTCCGAAATGCTTTTTCAGTTCCTCTTCGGTATATTCACTGCGGCAGTATTCGCAGTAGAATTTAAGCTTTTTAGGGCTGTATTCCAGCGGGGCTTCGCAGTTAAGACATTTATATGATACAGTTTCCATAGGCTGATGTGTCTTTAAGACACTTATTTCACCTCTACTTATAAAGTGGTTTACCCTTACCGGTCAAAGAACGCCGGTAAGGGGATCTTTTAAACCGTCAATGAGCAAAGCTCATTTATCCGGAGTCTGAAAGCGGTGCAGCACCGCACAAGCACCGCCTGACGGCTTAGCACCAAATATGCCGAAGCATCTGCGGTGCTGTCATTGCGCGGTATTGCCTTATGAATGATCACGGGATGAAATAATTACTGGAAGTCAGCCTCGTTGATAGGATCGCCGCAGTTCGGGCAGAACTTCGGGATAGCCTTTGTCATGTCGGGCTCATAGCCGCACTTGTCACACTTTATCTTTTTTGCTGCGGGCTTTTGCTTGCCGCAGTTCGGACAGAACTTTCCTGTATTCTGTGCGCCGCAGGCACATACCCATGCACCGTCGTTCTGGGGAGCAGGCATCGGCTTGCCGCAGTTCATACAGAACTTGCCTGTATTTCCGGCAGCACCGCAGGTACATACCCAACCGGCTGCTGCGGGAGCTGCCTGGGGCTGTGCATACTGCTGCTGAGCAAATTGCTGCTGCTGCATTTGCTGCTGCATCTGCATCTGCTGCATATTGTTGTTGGAGGCTGCACCCATAAATCCGCCGGCTGCATTAAGACCCATACCAACGCCCATGAATCCTGCCATAGCGCCGTTGGAGTTTGAGCCTGCTTTTTCAAGTCCTCTTGCGATAGAGGTCTGAACGTATGTTTCACGCATACTCGGATCGTTGTATATAGCAACGCGGTTTCTCTCCTGGAGAAGCTTCTTTGTTTCCTCGTCGTAAGAGATGCTGGTAATACCTACGTTCTTGATCTCGATGCCGCGCTCCTGACGCCATACCGGATCGAGAGCGTCACGCATATATTTGCAGAGCTGAGTAGTCTGTGTGGGGATCCTTGAAAGGGGCTGACCGAGAGTTGAAATACTGCTGAGAGCCTCAGCCAGAGCGCCGATGTATTCTGACATGAATGTATCATCGAGGAAATCGTCAACGTCAAGTCCGACACCGTCGGTAACGCACTCAGGCGGGATAACTGTATTGAAGAATTTCCAGGGCTCAACTACCTGAAGAGAGAAGGTACCGAATGCACGTACCATAACGTCGATCTTGTAGTGCTCGTCATAGTAAGGAACGGGGCTCTTTGTGCCGAATTTGATGCCCTCCATAGGTCTGAGGTTGATGTAGATAACTCTCTGCTCATGGTAGGTGTTGCCGCCGAACTTTATTCTTTCCCAACCGTCTTTGAGGGTAGCGCCGAACTCACCGTTCATCAGTGAGGGCGATGATGAGTTGGATACTTTATAGTAGCCCGGAACAGTTGTATAATCTACAACACGTCCGCCGTCGACCAGACACATCAGCTGACCGGATGCGACCTGTATCATAGAACCGTTGGAAATGACATTGTTCATGCGCTTGGTGTTTGTGTTTCTGCCCTGACCTGCATCGGCAAATATGCCGGGAGCCACGACAGTACGCTGTGTCATTCTGGAGGGTCTGTACGCTTCAAGATAAGCATCAGAAAGCTCTCCGCCGATAGAATTGATAGCAGCTTTAATAATTCCCATTGTTGACCATCTCCTATGATTGGATTTTCCGAAGACGGCAGCCTTCGGTCATAATGATTAAAAAAGTGAAAAAATAATACATAGTTCATCCAAAAATAAAACGTATGTATCAGTATTAATATTATACTATTATTTGTCGTATTTTGCAATACCATCATCAAAATAACCAAAATTCTGTTAATAATAATTCCAGTGCAATACATTACAAGGGTATTGCCGCAGATGCTCATACTAATACCTAACAAAAATCAGACCGCAAAAATTGTCTGCTTTTTATCAGGAGTTAGGGCTTGTTTGAAAAATAAAGATTGCACAAAAGCAGAAAAAGAAGTATCATAAAAACATGGATAAATATGAAACATACGAAATCACAGACGAACAA
>CADCKR010000046.1 GCA_902802105.1 uncultured Ruminococcus sp. | reverse complement strand
ATTTTGGAATATTGTAAATGTCATTTTGATGTTTTTCATCGGTTTACTGTGCATAATTGCGGCTGTTTTATGACCCGTGTGCAAGTCGGGATTTTTTTCTTTTAAAGAAAGTTGATTTCCGTGCTCAACAGTGTTGACATATTTGAAAATATATAGTTTAATAGTATTAGGGAAAGTGTGGATATTTATCCTACGTTTTCCATACTGTTCCGAAAGGGGTGAGCCATTATGTTAGAATTATACGGAAAAGGCGTATCAAACGGTATCGCCATCGGAAGACTGTCGTTCTATTCAAATTCATCAAACAATGTGCCAAAGTATTCAGTAACGGATACCTCAGCGGAGCTTAAACGCTACAAGAATGCATCCAAAAGCGCAAAGCTTCATCTGCAGATGCTTTATGATGAAGCCTGCAAGCGCGTAAGCAAGAACGAGTCTGTGATCTTTCAGACTCACATTATGATACTTGAAGACTCCAAATTCGTGGAAACTGTAGAAAGTCTTATCCTGAACAAACACCTCAACGCAGAATTTGCCGTGTATGACACAGCCCTGAAAATAGCAGAGATATTCAAATCTATGGATGATGATTATCTCCAGCAGAGATATTCGGATATTATGGATGCCGCAAATACGATACTCGACATCCTGCACCCGAAGGATTATAACATCAGCCCGGATTCACGTCCGGTAATAATCGCAGCGTCTGAACTGCTGCCAAGCGAAACTATCAGTCTTAACCAGAACAATCTGCTCGGCTTTATAACGACCCGCGGCTCAAGAAATTCACACACTGCGATACTTGCCCGCACGCTTGGTCTGCCGCTCATAACGCAGGTCAAAAGCTCCCTCTCACGCTTTGACGGCATGGAAGCTATTATAGACGGACAAAGCGGACGTGTGGTGATAAATCCGGATCACAATACACTCGCCCACTACAAGGCAAAGCAGCGGCACTATGAAAAGCAGCTGCGCGTACTTAAAAGTCAGCTCGGTCTGCCTGCAATAACCAAGGACGGTCAGCGTATAACACTTTCAGCAAGGCTTGACAATATTGACGGTCTTGAATCTGCGCGAAACAGTGACGCCGAGGGCATAGGCATTTTCAGAACAGACTATCTTTTCGCCAAAAGGAAGAATCCCCCAGGTGAAGAGGAGCAGTTCTCAGCATACAAAACCGTGCTGAAAACCTTCTATGACAAGTCGGTCGTCATAGCTCTTGCAAACCTCAGCTCCGAAAAGGCTGTCGATTACCTTAATATCCCAAAAGAGAACAATCCTGCAATGGGCTACCGCGGAATAAGGGTGCTTCTTGAAAACAAGGAGTTCTTTATGACACAGCTGAGGGCGCTCTACCGCGCATCAGTTTTCGGCAATCTCTCCATACTGCTGCCAATGGTAAACAATACCGAAGAGATAGATTACGTCAAGCGCACTATCGAGGAGGTAAAGCTTGAGCTGAGAGCCAGAGGTCAGGAATACCGCAATGATATAAAGATAGGTGTGCTCATCGACACGCCTGCTGCCGCTATCGTTTCGGACGAGATATGCCGCGTAGTAGATTTTGTCACCATCGGCACAAACTCGCTGACGATGTTCACTCTTGCTATGGACAGAGAAAACCAGAAGCTTGAATATTTCTATGAGCCGTATCACAAGGCCGTGCTCAGGCTGATAAGGCTTGTATGCAAAAACGCCCACAATAACGGAAAAAGGATCGCTGTCTGCGGCGAGCTTGCCTCTGACACTCACGTAACACAGACATTTCTTTCTCTCGGCGTAGATGAGCTCATTATTGTTCCCTCCAAGCTCCTTGATGTAAAGGCTATCGTCAGGAACACCGACACGACAGACAATAACAATCTGCTTATAAAACTATAAAGCAATGCTTCATTAACAACAGACGGCGGAGCCTCGTGCTTCGCCGTTTTTGACATTATCGGAAAGGACATAAAAATACGATGGACAATAAAGAAAAGGCTCTCAGAGCCGTTGAACTGCTTGAAAAAGAATATCCGGATGCTGTCTGTTCGCTTGAATACAGCGACCCTTTACAGCTGCTTATTGCTACAAGATTAGCTGCCCAGTGTACCGACAAGAGAGTAAATATGGTAACGCCCGCATTATTTGAAAAATATCATACAGCAGAAGATTTTGCAAAAGCCGAGATCAGCGATGTTGAGGAGCTTATAAAAACGTGCGGTCTTTACAAGACAAAAGCAAGGGACATCGTGAATATGTGCGCTATGCTCTGCGATGAATACGGCGGTACTGTCCCTGACACGATAGAAGAGCTTGTAAAGCTTCCGGGTGTCGGACGAAAAACCGCAAATCTTGTTACGGGCGATATTTTCGGCAAGCCCGCAGTCGTTGTCGATACTCACTGCATCAGGATAACCGCACGTCTTGGCCTGCACAATACAAAGGATGCCGTAAAGATCGAAAAACTGCTTCGTGAGCTGCTTCCTCCCGAACGCTCAAACGATTTCTGTCACAGGTTAGTTCTTCACGGCAGGGCTGTATGTGACGCCCGCAAGCCAGCCTGCGAACGCTGCTGTCTTTCCGCTGTCTGCTCATCTTGCCCAAGCTCGCTTAATTCCGCAGATGAAACAGACAGCTCCGCAGAATAATATAAACTCAAAAACTGATTTCCGCGAAGCAAACGTATATTTTAAGAAAAACCTGAAATACTAATCACAAAAATATTTCAGGGGTCTGATTATGAAAAAATTGATTGAACTGTATTGTCTGAGCAAGATATACCACACAAAAGAAAACCGGGTAAGGGCTCTTAATTGTATCGACCTGAGCATACCCGAAGGCGCTTTTGTTTCTATAACCGGACAGTCTGGCTCGGGCAAGTCAACGCTGATGAATATTCTCGGCTGCCTTGACAGACCCACCTTCGGCGAATACTTTCTTGACGGGATATCGGTATCATCCATGAAGGAGGGCAGGCTCTCCTATATCCGCAACAACATTATAGGCTTCATCTTCCAGAGCTTTAACCTTATACCGTCTCTCAGTGCCGTTGAAAATGTTGAGCTGCCGCTGATATACAGAGGCATAAACAAAGCCGAAAGACGCAGAAAGGCTTTTTCGGCCTTACAGACAGTTGGTCTTGAGCAAAGGGTATTCCACCGTCCGGCAGAGCTTTCGGGCGGGCAGCAGCAGCGTGTAGCCATTGCCAGGGCACTTGCCGCAGAACCTAAGCTCATTCTTGCAGACGAGCCTACAGGCAATCTTGACAGCAGGTGCGGGGATGAGATAATGCAGATCTTGAAAGCTCTGCACGCTTCAGGCTCTACAGTCATTATTATTACCCATGACAGCAAGGTGGCGGCTATGGCTCAAACCTGTATAAAAATTTCCGATGGAAGAATAATAAATTAGCATATTTGTTAATTTCTGCTATTTTCTTAGTTGCATTGCACAATTATCAACCGCAATAGTTTAGCAATTTCCACAGTTTACGGGTATGCTTTAAAGAAAAAAGAATTGACATTCTGTAATAATATGCTATAATTGTCATTGTAAGCAGGAAATGCTTACGAAAGAATATAAGCACATTTGTTATGAATGTAATTAAGGAGGTTATACAAATGAAAGCCGTAGTCGAGCTCCATGATGTAGACGTGAAGGAATTCCTTGCTGTAATTGATACCTGTGAGGGTGATGTTTTCCTGGTAACTGACGAGGGAGACCGCCTTAACCTCAAGAGCAAGCTCTGCCAGCTTATCGGTCTTACACAGCTTATCGAAGGCGGCAAGATCACAAACGCTCACCTTGAATGCACAAATCCTGAGGATGAGACAAAGCTCTTCCGTTTCAATATGTTCGGCAAGAAGCCTGAATAATTATCAGCGCAAGCAAAAAGCCTGTCGGTGCTCCGGCAGGCTTATTTTTTTATTCTGTTATATCATTATAGTCTCCAAGAAAATAATCTCAGCAGTACGCTGATCATTTCCCTGGAGGCTATGAACTGATACATTACTAAGCGGCTGTATCCCTTACATTACTGCTTTGCGCCGTACTGAGCGTAGTAAGCATCAATAGCAGCCTTGAGCTGGTCGTCGATCACGACCCTGCCCTTGTACTCCCTGTTGTAGAGATGCTCAATGACCTCAGCCATTGTCACGATAGCAGTTGTTTTTAATCCGTACTTTTCAGATATCTCACAAAGTGCGCTTTTCTCGCCCTGTCCTCTTTCCATTCTGTCAACGGAAACGACCAGACCGACAGGAGAAACATTGCCCTGAGCCTTGATGATCGGCAGGGTTTCCTCGATAGACGTACCTGCTGTGGTAACGTCCTCTATGATGACTACCTTATCTCCGTCATTGATAGGACTGCCGAGCAGTATGCCCTTGTCGCCGTGATCCTTTATTTCCTTACGGTTTGAGCAGTAACGGATATCCTTGCCGAACTTTTCGCTGATGGCTATCGTTGCTGCGACCGAAAGCGGTATTCCCTTGTAGGCAGGTCCGAAAAGCACATCAAAATCAAGCCCGAAGGTATTATTGATAGCCTCTGCATAATACTGACCAAGACGTCTGAGCTGAGCGCCCGTTCTGTAAAATCCTGTGTTTACAAAGAAAGGAGTTTTTCTTCCGCTTTTGGTAACAAAGTCTCCGAATCTGAGCACCTGACAGTCAACCATAAACTCGATAAATTCCTTTTTATACTGTTCCATATAGCAAACCTCCAGTAATTTGATACTGCATCAATCATACCATACTTTTTCGATAAAGTAAACACAAAATGAAAACTTTACACAGCAGCAAAAAAAAAGGGCATGGCCGAGGCCATGCCGTCATTTTTTATCCCTGCCGAGAAGGTAATCGACCGATACCTCAAGGATATCCGCCAATGCAACCAATTCTACGTCGGTAACGTATCTGATCTGACCCTCAAGCTTTGAGAGACCTGAAGCATTCATGTCTATGCCTCTTACTTGAAGCTGGGCCAGCAATTCCTTTTGTTTCATTCCTTTTTTCTTGCGAGCTTCCTCAACTCTCACACCGATAAGATTACGGTTGCCAAGAGCTTGTTTGCGCAATCTCAAATCCTCACACCCCATCTGAGCTATTTTTTAGCTTTCATACACTGTGTTTCATTATAAAATATTATGATTTAAATAACAATAGGAAAAATGTAAGAATATTATTAAACTGCTTTATTCAAAGTGCAAAATTATCGTCGCATTTTGCACAATCTAAGTAACGTATTATTGTCTAAGGTGCTGTATTTTTTCTTATTTAGAAAATAATTGCACAAAAGTACTTGTGATTTATTGTTCTTTAAGAACAATAAATTATCTCACAATATTCATTTTCTCAAAATAGGCGTATCTTTAGTTAAATATCTGATACTATACATATAATAACAATAAAAAAGCATATACAGCTATAAATCATTGTAGTTAAAATACCATATAAAATTGCAGAAAAATCAAAGGGAGCACCGCGAATTGTGAACGATGTCCCCTTGACTCTTATATTATTCAGTTAACAGAAAATCACTTTTTTGCTGATGCAGGCTTTTCGGTTTTCTTTGCCTTCGGCTTCGGGGTATCCTTTACCTCAAAGATTATCGTACCGAAGGGCGGCAGTGTGAACACTGCAGAATTGTCCCACTGATTATGGCTTACAGGCTCTGACTTTATCGGGTTCGGATTAAGAACGCCTGTTCCGCCGTATTTCTGATCGTCAGTGTTCAGGATCTCAGTCAATGTGCAGTCATCCTTCAGACCCATGCGGAAGTTCTCTCTTGTAACAGGAGACATATTCATTACTACCGCATACTTCTGTCCGTCTGTCATGCGGTAAAATGCATACATATTTGCATCGGCGTTATCAGCGTCTATCCAGAGGAAGCCGTCCTGCTCATAGTCCTTCTCATAAAATGCAGGATTTTTTGTAACGATACCGCAGAGATCCCTGAAAAACTCATGGAACATCTTGTGCATCGG
The DNA here is from genome assembly GCA_902802105.1 of uncultured Ruminococcus sp. Lineage (GTDB taxonomy): Bacteria > Bacillota > Clostridia > Oscillospirales > Acutalibacteraceae > UBA1213. The sequence goes on along the minus strand of CADCKR010000046.1, from coordinate 18,876 downwards.
ATATTCGTTCAGAAGGAACCAGTCAAGTTCCTTGGTTTCGTCCCACTCTCTGAACATAGCAAACTCATTGCCCATAAAGTTGAGCTTCTTGCCCGGATGCGTCATCATATATGCATAGAGAGTTCTCACCTGTGCAAACTTGTTATGATAATCACCGCCGAACATCTTCTGAACGATAGTAGCCTTTCCGTGAACGACCTCATCATGCGAAAGCGGAAGGATAAAGCGCTCATAATAGAAGTAAGCCATCGACCAGTTGATAAGACCGTGACTTCCTCTTCTCCATAGCGGGTCTATCTTCATATATTTGAGGGTATCGTTCATCCAGCCCATATCCCACTTGTAGTCAAAGCCAAGGCCGCCGTTTTCAACGGACTGTGTAACTCCGGGATAGTCTGAGGAGTCCTCAGCGATAAGCATGATATTGTGGAAATTCTTGTTCAGGTTATAGTTCATCTTCTTGAAGAAGTCGACCGAACGGTCGTTAACTCCTCTGTTCTTGTCGCCCATCCAATAAATGCCGTTATTGATAGCGTCCATGCGGATGCCGTCAAAATGGTAAGCATCCAGCCAGAATGCGGCGCATGACATCAGATAGCTCTGAACATCGCCCTTTGAAAGGTTGAAATTATAAGAACCCCACTGGCTCTGTGAAACGTCTGACGGCGGATACTCATAAAGAGGAGTACCGTCAAAGTTTCCAAGGGAATAATTATCCCTTACAAAATGCACTAATGCAAAGTCTATGATAACGCCTATGCCGTTTTGATGGCAGACATCAACAAACTTCATAAGCTGTTCGGGAGTGCCGTATCTTGAGGTCGCACTGTAATACTGCGAAACCTGGTAGCCCCATGATCCGTCAAAGGGATATTCTGCAAGAGGCATTACCTCAATGTGGGTAAAGTTGTTATCCTTGCAGTACTGGGCGATGTCGTATGCAAGCTCGTCATAGCGGAACCACTGAGCGCCGCCGTCTGCCTCGCTCTTGCCCTGGGGCTTTTTCCATGAGCCTATGTGCATCTCATATATGTTCATCGGCTTGTCGTAGCACTTGGAGCGTGTTTTCATCCACTTCTCATCATGGAAAGCATCCTTCTGAACGATCCTTGTTATTACCGACGCGGTATCGGGTCTGAGCTGGCTATGGAAAGCATAAGGGTCAGCCTTATCCACAACATTGCCGCCCTGCTGATACACACGGAACTTATAGAGCTGCCCTACTCTTGCTTCGGGAACATAAAGCTCATAAACACCGCTGTTGATCTTGTTCATGCGGTGGTTCCATCCGTTCCATCCGTTGAAGTCACCAATGACCTCCATCTGCCATGCATGAGGTGCATATACCCTGAACAAAATACCTGCATCATCATCCGTGGTCGGGTGAGCGCCAAAGAATTTGTAAGCGTTCATCGAGTCGCCCCGGTAGAATTCATCCATAGAAAAATCTGCCATGTGATCATCTCCTGTAGTTTATTTATTTTTATAGCAGTCCAAGGAAACAAATACAGCAAAGGAAGCTCTGCAGGAGATCGCAGGGCAAGGCAGAATACTAAGGCATACTGCCGTATGTCAAAAATGATAACGCAGCCATGTGCTCTGCTGTGATCATTTTCTTGGATCGCTATAAGCATATATTAATTCTAAAATATATAGTCTGTCATGTCATTAGACATATCTCACTATTTGTCAGAACAGTCAGAAAATGCCGCCCGCCGATATTATTGCTTTAACTTTTTATAGATAGACATTGCAAGGAAGATATTGCCCTTTGCCTTAACCTTGCCTGACGAAAATGCCTTGAAGGGCTCGATCCTCTTTGCATAAAGATCCTCGAAGGTCTGAGCGGACATTGTTACAAAAACGCTTGCCTTGTCGTGCTTGACAGGCTCGATAGCCTTCTTTCCGCCTACGTATGAAACAAAAACATAGCCTGCGTCCTCACCTGTGATATTGAGAACAGCAGAGAAGTCCTTATCGACCTTTGACAGATCCTTGTTTTCAAACTTTTCTTTAATAATTGCATAGCACTCTTCAAACTTCATATTACATACCTCATTTTTATTATCTCAGTTTTTTCTTTCACAGTCTGCTATAGACCAAGCATATTATAACACATACAGCACAAAGATATTTTCTTTTATAGAATTATTTTTTAAAATTTTAAAAAGATGACGGAAAAAGTGTACCCCAAGGGCACTTCCTTCGGGCGCAGCAGATGTGGTGCTAAGCCGTTAGGCGGTCTTTGTGCGGTGTTGCCTTAAATAATAAAGAGCAAGTTTTTTCAAAAAACGCTTGACATTCCGGAAACCATTTGATATAATAATCAGGCAGTCGGAAATCCGGTGTCCGTTATAAGCGGGTATGGCGGAATTGGCAGACGCGCTAGCTTCAGGTGCTAGTCTTCGCAAGGAGGTGCAGGTTCAAGTCCTGTTACCCGCACCACTCGTTCCGATTGTCAGATGGGAGCATAGCTCAGCTGGGAGAGCATCTGCCTTACAAGCAGAGGGTCACAGGTTCGAGCCCTGTTGTTCCCAGAAACGCCCCGGCACATCCGTGTCGGGGCTGATTTTATTTAAGGCAACACCGCACAAAGACCGCCTAACGGCTTAGCACCACATCTGCTTGCACTATCTTTGTGCGGTATTGCCTTAATAATGAATAGTGAATAGAGAACATTGACGCTCTAAAGAGCGTTCAGTGTTATTCTCTATTCACTATTTTTTCTATTTACCAAAAAAATTATAAGTCATCAGTTAATAAAGCAGATCAGCATTTGTAAAAGCATTATCATATTCCAAAAAAGCTGCCCATATCGGCGATCTCGATCTTCTTTATAAAGCATGAGCCGATCTTGTCAAGGAAAACAAAATTGATGCCCTTTCCCGTGCTTTTCTTGTCGCCTCGTGTAGCCGCAATGATCTCGGCAAGAGGAAGCTCGCTCTTTGTCGGCAGACCGTATTTTTCAAGCAGTGCTTCAAGCCTTTGCGAAGTTCCTTTTTCGGTAAGGCCGCTGCTCTCGCTTACTCTTGTGAGAATAGCCGCGCCTGCCGCAACCGCTTCGCCGTGAGAAAGCCCTTCATAGTTATGCAGCTTTTCAAGGGCATGACCAAGCGTATGGCCAAAATTAAGTATAGCCCTCTCCCCTGTGTCACGCTCGTCATGCTCGACAACATCTCTCTTGACAGACACGCACTCAAATATAACATCATCTATCATATCACGGGCATTTTCACTCTCAAGCCTTTCAAAAAGCGAAAGGCTGCGTATACAGCCATATTTGACTACCTCACCGAGACCGTCACGGAAAAACTTCTCCGGAAGAGTGTTCAGCGTTTCAGGGTCAATTATTACAAGTGAGGGCTGCCAGAATGCTCCTACCAGATTTTTGCCTGAGGGAAGATCAACAGCAGTCTTGCCGCCGACAGACGAATCCACCTGTGCAAGCAGGCTTGTAGGTATCTGAACGAAATCAATTCCGCGAAGATATGTTGCTGCGGCAAATCCCGCCATGTCGCCTGTAACTCCGCCGCCAAGTGCTATTATAATATCGGTTCTTGTAAGGTCGTTTTTATACAGGTGAGAATAAAGCTTTTCAACTGTCGCAAGCCGCTTGCTGCCCTCTCCGGCTTCAAAAACAAAAAGCGATGTTTCAAAGCCCGCTTTTTCAAGTGAAGCAATGACCCTTTCCGCATATATCGGCGCAACATTGGTATCGCTGACCACGGCCGCCCTTATGCCCTTTGTAAGCGGACGTATAAGCTTACCGGCCTCATCGAGTATGCCGTGACCGATAAGTATGTCATAGCTTCTGCCCGTTCCTACATGAATAGTTTTCATTCTCCGAGTTCCTCCTTGATAACCTTTGCGCGGTGCAGAATGGCTGCAAGCTCCTTTCGGTCGCCTTTCTTTATACCGCTTTGTATTTCTGTAAGATTGTCAATAAACGTCTGTATCTCATTAACAAGCGGCTGTTTGTTCTCGATAAAAAGCTCAGACCATAATTCCGCATTGATATTTGCCACCCTTGAAACATCCCTGTAGCTTCCTGCTGAAAATCCGTTGTGGTTCGGGCACTGCGGACTGAAAACATAGGCGCAGGCAAGCACATGTGGAAGCTGTGAGGTGAACGCTATCATCCTGTCATGCTCCTCCGGCGTAGTGAATATCACTCTGCCGAAGCCTATCTTGCTTGTAAGAGAAGCAACAGTGTTTACTGCATCCCGGGGCGCATTTCCGGGAATTATTATAGAGCTTGCACCAAGGAAGAGATCGGCTTCTGATGCGTCAAATCCGTTTTTCTCCTTGCCGGCCATAGGATGAAAGCCCACAAATACGAAACCGTATTCAGCCGCAGCAGCGCTGAGCTTAGGACAGATCTCCGACTTTATCCCGCAGGTATCCACAACTATGCAGCTTTTGTTTATGTACTGAGCATTATCCCTTACAAAGCTTACAGCAGCATCAGGATATGTGCCAAGTATCAGCATATCGGCCGTTCTGAGGGAATCAATATTTCCGGCTTCATCAATGGCACCGCATTCAAGAGCTTTTTCTACAGGCGTTCTGCTTCTGTTTATGCCTATGACAGTATGGTCGGTGTATTTCTTCAACGCCTTGGCAATAGAACCTCCTATTATTCCAAGACCAGCAATTACTATTTTCATATAATACTCACTCAGTCACACCTGGGAATAATCCGGCAGGTGTGCTTTTTCTCCTCTCTGTTTTATAATTATTGCATCAACATTATATCATATTTTATTCCCGATTTGCAATACAGCCTTACAGCAAAACACGGAAATCAATTTTGGCCGACAGGTCACACGGGGGAAACCCTTTTCCGGCGGAAAAAGGCGGCAAGCTGCCGCTCCCAATTCGCCGGCGAGCCGCCGGTGCCGATTCGCTGCCTGTCTTGCTCATACCTCAGTTCGTGCCGCCGCGGCGAGTAAATTAGCGTCTGTAAAAAAGTTTTTGCAAAGCACCGCTGATGCACCTGCTTCTACGGGCTGCAAGTAAATCAGCGTCTGTAAAAGATAGTTTTTGCAAAGCACCGCTGATGCACCTGCTTCTACGGGAATAACTGCCGAATGAGCAGAACAAAGCGAGTGTAAACGAGCGGAGCGGACATGGGTGCGGCAGCTTGCCGCCGGACATGGGTGCGGCAACTTGCCGCCGGATCCACTTCCTAAAACCGCTGAATTTGATGTGCTTGAGACCAAAATACTACACAAAATTATCCTCTATTGTAATTTTGTGATACTGCCTGCTGTAAATTTTAAAAATTGATTTCCGTGAACAAACGACTTTTATAATTGTGTTTTCCGGCCTGACATGATATAATGTGTATATGAACTTATCAGGAGGTGCCTGCATGAACAGTGGGATCATACGCAAGAGAATAGTTTTCAACGGATGGGTACAGGGTGTCGGGTTTCGCTACCGGGCATATTATGCAGCAGAATCCGCAGGTGCGACCGGATGGGTAAAGAATAACTTTGACGGCTCTGTAACAATGGAGATACAGGGCACCGAAAGTCAGATAGATCAGGTCATCGCCGCCATAAGCCGCGGCACATACATAAAAATAGACAGCATGGATTGTACATCTCTCACGCCGGATCCGGAAGAAAGGCGTTTCAGGATAAAATAAAACATACCTATACGAATTCTGCACAATTTAACTCAGGAGGGATCATCTTGAAAACAGCTGTTATTTACGGTCAGAATCACAAAGGAACTACCTATCATATCGCACATGAGCTTGCTGTAAAGCTGAACGGAGATATAAAGGAATTCTTCCTTCCGAAGGATTTCGGCGAATTCTGCTGCGGATGTACGCAATGCTTTACAGACAGTGAAACAAAATGTCCGCACTACGGCAGACTGTCGCCGATAACGCAGGCTATGGACGAAGCTGATGTAATTATCCTTGCAAGCCCTGTATATGTTTTTCATGCAACAGGCGCCATGAAGGCATTTCTCGATCATTACGGCTACAGATGGATGGTGCACAGCCCCGAAGAAAAAATGTTCAGCAAGCAGGGAGTCTGCATTTCCACTGCTGCCGGCGCCGGTATGAAATCAACTATAAAGGATATGGCTGACAGTATGTTCTACTGGGGCATACCAAAGATCTACCGTATCGGAATGGCTGTCAGGGCAACTGACTGGGACAGTGTGTCCAAGAAGAACAAGAAAGCTGTTGAAAAGAATATTGATATTATTGCAGGGAATATCCTAAAAAAGCAAGGTAAGGTAAAGCCCGGCTTTAAAACAAGGTTCTTTTTCGGAATAATGCGTCAGATACAAAAAAACGGCTGGAACGAAAGGGATGTAAAATACTGGAAAGAAAAGGGCTGGTTAGATAAAAACCGCCCTTGGAAGCAAAAATAATTCTTTTATTGTAATGAAATTTCCTGTCATGGCATAAATTATAAAAAATCAAGCGTTTTGGGTAATGGGGTTCTCCCCTGTGCAGCCTGCCTGTGAAAAATTGATTTTCATAAAATTAATTGACATCAGGTTGATTTTATGGTAATATTTAGCTAATGGACAGAAGGAGTATCCTCCTTCGGGTCACGATCGTGACAGCGGTATGATATTCTGCGGGACTGTAGCTTGCTATGGTCCCGCTTTTTTGATACATACGGACAGGAGGCGCATTATGAACAACACAGCTATTGAAGAAAACAATGTAAAAACAGCGACCCGTGTTTCTCTCGTAAGCATTACCGCAAATACTGTTCTTGCGGCAGGAAAAGCCGCCGCAGGTATTTTCGCAAACTCTCCCGCTATGGTGAGCGACGGTGTACACTCAGCTTCTGACGTTTTCAGCAGCATTATCGTCATTATAGGAGTGCGCCTTTCCGCTAAAAAATCCGACCGGCTGCACCCATACGGACACGAACGCTTCGAGTGTGTTGCCGCCATCGTTCTTGCCATTGTGCTTGTAGTGACAGGCTGCTTTATCGGCGCCGAGGCAATATCCCGGCTCAGCTCAGGCGATATCGACAAGCTGCCCGAACCCGGTATTGCTGCCGAGATCGCCGCGATCATCTCTATCGCCGTCAAGGAGGGTATGTTCTGGTACACGCGCTACTATGCCAGAAAGATAGATTCCGGCGCTGTTATGGCCGATGCATGGCACCACCGCAGCGACGCGCTTTCGTCTGTCGGTGCGCTTATCGGCATTGCCGGAGCAAGAAACGGTCTGCCCTGGCTTGAACCTGCCGCAAGTCTGCTGATATGCTTGTTTATACTCAAAGCAGCTTTTGACATTTTCAGGGACGCCGTTGACAAAATGGTTGACAAGTCATGCGACAGTGAGACCGAAAACGCTATACGCAGCTGCGTTTTGCAGCAGGATGATGTACTTGGCATAGATATGCTGAAAACCCGTGTTTTCGGCAGCAGGATATATGTTGACATCGAGATATGCGCCGACGGCAGCAAAACGCTTTGCGAAAGCCACAATATCGCAGAAAAGGTACATCAGGCCGTTGAAAACGAATTCCCGAAGATCAAGCACATAATGGTGCACGTCAATCCTTATGCTGAAAGATCAGACGCTTCCACTCCCTGACCAGTCTTTCGAGAGAATAAGCAGCATTTGCCGGGCTTGTGGAAGGAAGCTTTTCCGCCTTTATGCCCGTTGACGGAAATATGTATTTCATGTACATTCTGTGTGACAAAGCACCGTTGCAGAATATCCTGTTTACCCTGCTGCCGGATAGTATAATACTGATATCATTAGGCACGACATCCCTTATTGAGCTGTCGGACGAGCCTGTTACAGTACAGGAATGTATCGAATCCCACAAAGCAAGACTGTGGTTTAATATCAGCCTCTTCTTTTCTTCTATAGTATCGGGCACTTTTTCGTTGTATAAAAGCGCCGTGACCTTCCAGAATCTGTTCTGAGGGTGTCCGTAAAAGAACATCGCCTCTCTTGATCTTACAGACGGAAAGCTGCCGAGTATGAGTGTTTCCGAATCACTGCTGTACAGCGGAGGAAACGGATGTACAACTGCTTCTGCATTCATAATATCACCTGACCTGTACAAAAGTTTGCCATGCCAAAATGCACTGCCGCATATTCATGTTATGCAGCAGCGCATTTTTATTTTATTATTTTATTTTTCTTCTGACGCCTGTTCCCTGCGTTCCTTTATCAGACGCTCATACAGCTCAAGCATATTCTCTGCGAAAGCCTGCTCACTGAATCCCTTTGATATCCTCAGCGAATTATCCGCCATTTTCTGTCTGAGCGATTCATCCTCAAGGAGCTTCATTGCCTTTTCGGTGAATTCCTTCTCATCACGGTATATATATCCGTTTTCGCCGTCAGTGAGCACACCTTTCAGGCAGGGGTCGTCTCTGCATATAAGCGGCAGACCGCTTGCCATTGCTTCAAGGTATGTCAGGCTGTGCATCTCAAATGTCGATGCACTGAGGAACACCTTGCCAAGCTTGTAGTACTTGTATGTAAGGTCATGCTGTACAAAGCCGGGAAATGTTATATTGTCAGCAACGCCCATCTTTACCGCAGTCTGTTCAAGGTGCTTTTTGTCGGGACCGGTACCTACAATGATAAGATGGAGCTTCGGATCCTGCTTGACAAGTGCAGGAAAATAACGGATTATCTCCTCAATATTCTTTTCGGCACTCAGTCTTGAAATAATTACCAGAAGCTTTTTATCCTCACTGATATTCATATCCCTGAGCATCTGCTCCTTCTCCTCAGCGGGAAGCTCCTTTGTAAACCTGCTGAGAACAATACCGTTAGGAATTACCATATTGGGATTTTTGAGGTTATAGCCGTCAAGCAGAGCCTTTGCCTTATAGGAAGGAACGGTTATCATGTCCGCACCTCTGTAGACCCTTGCCATAAGCTTCTTAACGCTCCATTCAACAGCCTTCATGGAAGAATGGTCGTGAAAAGCAAATTTCGCATAGTCGGTGTGCCATGTCATAATGACAGGAGCGTCAGACCTGCGGGCGATAGACTTGGCAAGCCTGCCTGCCGGGCCTTCGGTGTGTATATGAACCATGTCCGGCTTCCATTCCTTCAGCTCATCAAGGAAAGGATGGTGTCTGACAAAGCTCAGCCTTACATCCGGATAAAGCGGCGTCTTGAACGAAGGAAGATAATACACATCTCCCTCATGGTGAGCGGCGCGGTCTCCGGACATTGTAAGTATCCTTACATCGTGACCCTGACTTGTATATGTATCATAAAGTGTTTTGACGACCACGGTAACACCGTTTGTCAATGTAGTAGTATAAGCGTCGGCAGAAAGCAGTATTTTCATTTTATTCTCCTCACTAATCAAATATAGCATCTGTCATGCAAACGTCTCCGATGCATTGATATCCTTATGCATCTGTCATTTCTATAATACCACATCTTTTCCGAAATGTCACGCTTTGTTTTCAATTTTATATATCCAAAGTAAAAATATACTTTATACTTTATTTATTATTAAACTCACGGAAATCAATTTTCAAAAATCATCAACAGCGAAATGGTTATTTATCATTTCAATAATGCAAATTATGTGACTAAAGTTGATCATCTGTGTTCAGAACGGCACACTTTTAATTTTCTTTTAAAGAAAGTTGATTTCCGTGTATTAAACTCAAAAATTGTTGACTATTTTTTCATAATATGGTATAATTTCTAACAAGTGTTTCCAATCACAAATAATAATGTGATACGGAAACAAAAAATCAAATTATTATACAGGAGGTTTTCTTATGTTGGAAAAGAAAAAAACCGCGCAAAAACTTTTGTCCGTTTCTTTAGCATCCTTGATGCTTGCAGCGGGCGCCTCAGTTACAGCGCCTGTACTGTCAAGTGGAATAGTTGCAAATGCTGCATCCTATTACGACAACGAAAAAAATGACTCTCTCGACTCAGCTTCACCCTTTTCTTATAACGGTACAGTAGAAGGAGAGATATCCGAAAGTGATTCATCGGATTTTTATGCTGTAACACTTGATAAAGCAGGTTTGTTAACCTTAAACATCAACGCAGGAATTGAGGCTCTTGGCTTTATTTTCTATGATGAAAACGGAAATGAGCTCTATAACAGGACCGACTCTCGGTCTTGGAGTGGCAACTACCGTTTTGGCTGGAATGATGTATCCAAAAAAATATCCGAAGAATTATCATGGAATCTCAATAAAGGAACCTATTACATCAGCTTGATAAAGTTTGGCGGATGTACAGGCAAATATACACTCAAGACAAGTTTTAAAGGTACTGACGAAACTTTCCCTGAGCCTTACGGCGGCAACAACAACACGATGGCTGATGCCAATAAACTTGAGCTGAATAAGAATTATACAGGATTTCTTGCTACTCATGGTGACACCACTGATTTTATGAGTATTGAAATTCCATCTTCCGGTACATTAAGAACTGAACTATCAGCAAACATTTCTACCCTTAATTTTGTATTGTACGATTCAGAGGGAAATGTTATTTATGACAGAAGCGATTATCGTTCCTGGAAGAACAACTACCATTTCGTTTGGAACGATGTAACAAAACTTATTACAAAAGATCTGTATTTTGATCTTACAAAAGGCACATATTATATAAGCTTTTCTAATCACGAAGGTTCTTCAGGAGAATACAACGTAAAGTATACTTTTACTTCTGCAAATGAATCTTTTGAGGAAACACTTTGGGGAAACAACAATGACCTGGCAAATTCCAAAGAGATATCTATCGGAAAGAAGTATAATGGTCAGATTGCAATAAATGACGACACTGATTTTTATAAATTCAATGTCGAAGAAACATCAGATATCTCTGTAAATATTAATGCCGGTATATCAAGATTATCTTTTATTGTATATGATTCAACCGGCAATCCGGTGCCCGGGCTCAACAGATCAGCAGGTTCTTCCTGGCGTGATGATTACAGGCTTGAATGGAACGACACAAGCAAAGAGATAAACTACACCAATACAGTAAACCTTCAAAAGGGTACATACTATATTTGCTTTAATAAATTTGATGGAGCAACAGGCAAATACAATTTCAGGATCTCTTATCCCGAAGCAGAAACAGTTACTCTTAACAAACAAAGCATAACGCTTGAAAAAGGCAAAACTATAGCACTTACAGCAACTGTTCTCCCCGAAAACACTTACGATAAAAAAATAACATGGTCATCATCCAATGTTAAAGTAGCTAAAGTAGTAAACGGCAAGGTAACGGCAGTAGGACCCGGTCAGGCAAGAATTTATGCTAAAACATCAAACAGCATAAAAACATCGTGTCTTGTTAAAGTACCTACCCCAACGATTGCAGTAACAAGCGTAAAGCTCAACAAAACCTCTGCTTCTCTTACAAAGGGCGGCAGCGTAACTCTTACCGCAACAGCAGAACCTTCAAATGCAACCAATAAGACCATCACATGGACAACCTCAAACAGCAAGGTAGCAACCGTTTCAAACGGCGTAGTTAAAGCAGTAGGCGCAGGTACAGCAACAATAACCGCAAAATCCCAGAACGGCAAAACAGCAACATGTACTGTAAATGTTACCGTTCCTGTAACAACTCTCTCGTTTAACAAGGTTAACTTCTCATCTCTTTATATCGACCTCGGCAAGTCTGTCAACATCAGCTTCAGCGCAGTAAAGGGAAAGACACCTTATAAGTACGCTGTATATTACAGCTACAACGGAGGTTCAAACGTAACCATTAAGAGCCTCAGCACAACTAATAAAGCAACCTTCAAGCCATCTAAGGCAGGAAAATATACGATCACAGTAAAGGTCGTTGACGCTGCCGGAAAAACAGCAAGCAAAAAGTATACACTTACAGTTGTTTCAAATTCTGCTGCTCTTGAAAACACATCAAAGCTCTCAGCATCAGCAATAAAGCTCGGCAATAAGGTAAATATCATGGCTTCTGCAACAGGCGGCACAGGATATTATCAGTACGCTTTCTTCTATCGCAAGAGCGGAACAACAAAATGGACAACACTCAGCAATTTCAGTTCTGACCGTAAATACACATTCAAACCTGCCGCTAAGGGCAAATATGATATCCTTGTAAAGATCAAGGACAGCAAAGGAACAGTTAAAAGCTCTACACTCAATCTTACCGTAACCGCTGCTTCCAAAGCTCTCCAGATAACAGGAAGCATAAACAAGACCACCGTTTATACCGGCGATGCAGTCAGGATTTCAGCATCCGCAGCAGGCGGAACAGGTTTCTACAGATACGGATTCATCTACAAGCACGAAAAGGATACTGATTGGACAACAGCAAAGGCTTACTCTGCTAACAACGAAGCTGTAATCTCACTTACAAAAGCAGGCAAATACAGTGTAGCAGCTATTGTCAAGGACAGCAGCGCAGCTGTTGCCAAGAAGATCTATACAGTAAATGTTAAATCCGGCAAAGAGCTTACCAATTCTTCAAAAATATCCGCAACAAGCATTAAACTCGGCAGCAGCGTCAAACTGACAGGAGCCGCTTCCGGCGGAACATCAGTCTATGAATATGCTGTATTGTACCGTGTTTCCGGCGATTCGGCATGGAGCACAATCCAGGATCTCAGCACTAACAGTGCAGTTTCCTTCAAGCCCGAAACACGCGGCACTTATGAATTCTGCGTAAAAGCATCAGATTCAGAAGGTACAGTCGCTGAGAAGATACTGAAACTCACAGTTAAATAATTATTAACTGTCAAAACAAACATACAGGCAATTCTTTCATAAATATGAAAGGATTGCCTGTATTGTTATTCTCTATTTTTAACTAATAAAACTAAAACAGACACGCTGCTCAAAGAACAGCGTGTCTTGTGATCAACATGATCGAAGCTAAGTCCGTTTGTTGTCTTTACAGGAATAAGCGAACTGTCTGTGTTTGTTAACCGTAATTACTAAAAGCAAATTCGGAAGCTGTCATTAGCTTAAACAGCTCTTGTAACCTTACCTGAACGAAGGCAACGGGTGCAGACATTAACGCGTTTCGGACTGCCGTTTACAATTGCCTTAACCTTAACGACGTTTGGCTTCCATGTTCTGTTTGAGCGTCTGTGTGAGTGAGATACCTGTATACCAAAGGTTACTCCCTTACCGCAAATTTCACATTTTGCCATATTTTGCACCTCCCTATGGTGTTAGTTGGAATGAAAGCAGTGCTTTCTTTTTGTGTTATTCGATCAGGTAATAAATTACTTAATCTCTACTTCTGCGCCAGCCTCTTCGAGCTGCTTCTTGATGGACTCAGCCTCTTCCTGGCTTACCTGCTCCTTAACGGGCTTCGGAGCCTCGTCAACGAGAGCCTTTGCTTCCTTCAGGCCAAGACCTGTGATAGCGCGGACAACCTTGATAACATTGATCTTAGCTGAACCGGCAGACTTAAGAACAACGTCAAACTCAGTCTGAACAGCAGCAGCTGCTGCGCCTGCGTCTGCGGGAGCTGCAACTGCAACTGCAGCAGCTGCGCTTACGCCGAACTCGTCCTCTACAGCGTGTACGAGCTCTGCAAGCTCAAGAACTGTAAGACCCTTTAATTCTTCAACAATAGCTGTAACTTTCTCTGATGCCATTTTAAATTACCTCCAAATATTAGGATTTTTTTATCAAGCCTCGGCAGCCTCTGCGGGTGCCTCTGCGGGTGCTTCACCGCTCTTGTCAACAATAGCCTGTACGGCTCTTGCGAAGGATGCGATGGGTGCCTGGAATGCACCAAGTACATTTGCGAGAAGAACTTCTCTTGACGGGAGCTTTGAAAGGCTCTTGATCTTCTCTGTTGTGATGACCTCGTTATCTATATAACCGGTCTTTACATTGAAATGCTCGTGAGTGTCTGCAAACTTCTGAAGAATACGAGCTGCGGCAACGTAATCCTCTGCGCTTGTAGCGATCGCCGATGTGCCGTTGAGCATATCGTCCATACCGCTCAGGCCTGCCTTGTCTGCTGCACGCTTGATAAGAGTATTCTTTACAACGGTATATACAACACCGCTCTCACGAAGCTCTTTTCTAAGCTTTGTATCATCCTCAACAGTAATACCTTTATAGTCAACGATAACACCTGCAACGGAATTTGTGATCCTGTCGGCGAGATCAGCAACGATCTGCTGCTTCTGCTCTAAAACCTTCTGACTTGGCAAAACGTTTCACCTCCTTGTATATTGACGCAAAAATGCGCCTTCCCATTTACAGAGGAAGGCGCACAAAATTACAGTGATGTAATGTAAAAACGCACAACCTCGGCAGGCGGGAAAACCCTTATGCTTACGCACCTGCTGTCTTTGGTCAACAGCATATACGAGTATATCACACTTGCACTGAATTGTCAAGCGTTTTTTATTATTTCATTCCACTTAAACTGCTCCGCCGATCTTAGCGGGGTTGATCCTTACGGACGGGCCCATTGTTGTTGTAACAGCAACGGACTTTATATACTGACCCTTTGCAGCAGCAGGCTTAGCCTTGATAACAGCAGCTACGAGAGCATCAAAGTTCTCGGAGATCTTGTCTGTACCGAAAGAAACCTTGCCGATCGGGCAGTGGATGATGTTTGTTTTGTCAAGACGGTACTCGATCTTACCGGCCTTAGCCTCTTTGATAGCTCTGGCGATATCGGGTGTAACTGTACCTGCCTTGGGGTTAGGCATAAGACCTCTCGGGCCGAGGATCTTACCAAGACGACCAACAAGACCCATCATATCGGGTGTTGTGATAAGTACGTCGAAATCCATCCAGCCTTCGCTCTGGATCTTCTGAGTGAACTCCTCAGCGCCTACATATTCAGCTCCGGCCTCCTGTGCCTTTGCTACGTTATCGCCCTTGCAGATCGCAAGAACTCTTACCTGCTTACCTGTACCGTTAGGAAGAACGATAGCGCCTCTTACCTGCTGGTCTGCGTGACGTGAGTCAACGCCAAGCTTGATGTGAAGCTCAACTGTCTCGTCAAACTTAGCTGTAGCAGTCTTCAGGCAAACGTCGATTGCTTCCTTGGTCTCATAAGCCTTTGTTTTGTCGATGAGTTTTACGGCATCAACATATTTTTTACCGTGTTTCATTGGTTTTCCTCCCTATTCAGTGGTAAAATCGGAGTGTATTTCCTCCCACTCGGGTCATAGATCAGTCTACTACTTCAATGCCCATGCTTCTTGCTGTACCTGCGATCATGCTGCAGGCAGCCTCAATGCTTGCTGCGTTGAGGTCGGGCATCTTCTGCTCGGCGATCTTCTGAACCTGCTCACGGGTGATCTTTGCAACCTTCTTCTTGTTGGGTTCGCCCGAAGCTGTCTCGATTCCGCATGCCTTCTTGATAAGAACAGCAGCAGGCGGAGTCTTTGTGATAAAGGTGAACGTACGGTCTGAATAAACAGTGATAACAACAGGGATGATAAGTCCGATGTCGCCCTTTGTACGCTCGTTGAATTCCTTTGTGAATGCCATGATGTTGACACCGTGCTGTCCAAGTGCAGGACCAACAGGCGGTGCCGGTGTTGCCTTGCCGGCAGGTATCTGAAGCTTGATAAAGCCTGTTACCTTCTGAGCCATTATAATTGCACCTCCAAAATTCGTGGTAAAATACGGAGCGATAGTTGAATTTTCGCTTCCTCCCACGAGGGACAAGTCCCTCAATAACAACGGGGATCACCCGTTATCAGCAGATCTTTACTCCAGCGGCTCTACCTGATCAAGTTCGAGCTCAACAGGAGTTTCACGCCCGAACATATGAATAATGACACGGACGCTGTTGTTCTGAAGATCAATGTTATCGACCACTCCGACAGAATCCTCAAACGGGCTGTCGGTTATGCGGACGCTGTCGCCCACCTGATAGCTGATCTCAATGGTCTTCGTTTCAACGCCAAGCCTCAGCACCTCTTCCTCTGTAAGCGGAACGGGCTTTGAACTCGGTCCGACAAATCCGGTACATCCTCTGATGTTTCTGACAACGTACCAGGTATCGTCTGTCATCACCATCTTCACAAGGACATAGCCCGGAAAGATCTTTCTTTCCACTTCTTTAGCCTGGTTGTCCTTGATCTCTGTCACGATCTCCGTAGGAACACGGATATCACAGATCAGATCCTGGAGACCTCTGTTTTTTACAGTCGTTGCAAGATTTGAAGCGACCTTGTTTTCATAACCTGAGTATGTGTGCACCACATACCATCTTGCTTCGCTTTCCGACATAGGTATCTCCTCCGAACAGTAATGATTTTAGTTTCCGGCAAGATTCATTACAAGACCGAACAGATAATAAAGTCCTGTATCTACGCCGAAGATCGCCACACCTGCAACAAGCATCGCAAGAAGCACGATTCCCGTGTTCTTGAAAGTCTTTTTGGGTGCGGGCCAAACGATCTTTTTGATCTCGATAAAGACCTCACGGAAGTAATTGCCGATGCGCTTGAACACATTCGGCTTTTTTGACGGAGATTTTTCCTTTGCCATAATTCCCCTCCGTTCCTGTTACTTCGTTTCCTTGTGCAGAGTGTGCTTCCTGCAGAATCTGCAGTACTTGTTCATCTCAAGCCTATCCGGATCGTTCTTCTTGTTCTTCATCGTGTTGTAGTTGCGCTGTTTGCATTCTGTGCAGGCTAGTGTTACTTTTACTCTCATGACGGCACCTCCCGGTATTTCGGAATAATTTAGCCTCCCTCAAAAAAAGGCACAAAAAAATCACCTCTGATGAGGTAACTATACTATACCATATCAGAGGCTTTTTGTCAAGAAAAATTTTTGCATTTTTACGGTATTTTACGGCATTTTCACTGCTCGGTGAACTACCCATTATCTAAAGCCAATGGGCTTCCTGCTTCAACGTCCTCGTAACCTACTAACTCCACAGGCGTAAATTCGGGCTGAACCATCCCTACTGTCGTTATTATAACCAAAAGCTACGCTTTTGTCAACCTTAACCCACCGTCTAAAGCCGGTGGGATTGCGGTTGACATTTTTTCAATACTTGTGCCAAAGCATTTATCGGCGCAAAGTCAAAGCATTTATCGTCGCAAAGAGATAGTTGAGCAGACGCCTGATATCACCTTGCTCCATGCTCCGATGCTATTATTGAAAGTGCCGCTGTCGCTCCGTCACTTACAGCCTTGAATATCTGCATGGTTCCGCCCGTACAGTCACCCGCCGCATAAAGCCGGGGCAGCGTCGTTTCCATTTTTGCATTAACCTTTATGCGTCCGTTTTGAGTTTCGGCGCCCACTTTACGGGCAAGGTCTGCACTTCCTGCAACGCCGATAGCCATAAAAACGCCGTTTACATTCAGTGATGTCCCGTCCTCAAAAGTAACGCTGCTTACCGTATCTTCGCCGTTTACAGACACAAGCCTTCCGGTCTCGACCGAGATATTTTCCGGAACGTCAGCCGTCATTTCAAGCCCGTTGGTGAGGATAGTGACCTTATCTGATACAGCCGCTAAAGTAAGAGCTTCATGCAGTGCGTATTCGCCGTTTCCTATGACGCAGACAGGCTTGTTCCTGTAGAAAAACGCATCACATACGGCACAATAGCTCACTCCCCTGCCTTCAAATTCAGTTACACCCGAAACCGGCAATGATCTGCGTTTGCTTCCAGTAGCCAGAATAACGTAGTCGGCGCTGTATTTTGTTTTATCGGTCAGTATGACAGGGTGCATTTCCATATCATATTCAAGAGAGACTACCTCCTCCCGAATGAATGAAACACCGAGTCTTTTTGCGCCTGCGATGCCGTTTTCGTAAAGCTGTTTTCCGGTAAGAGGCTGTGCAGATCCGTAGTAATTTTCTATCCTTTCAGCCTTTTCAAGCGAGCTTTTACCGCTGTATATGACGGTCGTTTCAAATTTATTGCTTCTCTGAAGATAAAGTGCGGCGGATATACCTGCCGGTCCCGCACCAATTATCATTGCCTTTTTCATTTCATTACCATCCTTTGCTTACGGATATGAGCTTTTATAAAAAATCCGGCCGAGAGGTGTTTCCCGGCCGGTATTTATCGCTTGTGGTACTGCTTTATCCGATGTATTATCAGAACTCAAACGGCTTTGTCTCGCCGCATCCGCAGGTGCCTACATAGTTCGGCATGATCTTGCCACAGTTCGGACAGGTCCATGTATCGGAACGCTGATCGAGAGGTGTTACCTCAACGTCTATCTTCTTTTTGCCGAAGGCGTTAGTCTTTTCGATGACCTTTGAATGTTCCGTTGAAACCGGATTGACCTGAGCGTTGTTAGGTGTAGCCTTTGGCGCCGGAGCAGCCTTGGCAGCCTGCGGAGCTCCTGTTGACCAGCTGCGTTTAGGTGCAGGACTGGGTGCCGGGGCGGAATCAAAGTCGCTGAAACGCATCGGAGCGGCAGGCGGTTCTTCGCTGAAATCGAAGGGATCGAGCGGAGCATTAAAGTCATGGTCACCGCCGAAGTTATTCGTTGCACTGTTGTTGAAACCGTTGTTCTGATTGTTGATGTAAGAGAAATCCGGAGCCTGATAATTCGGGTCTGTGTTGTTGTTTATGCTGTCGTTCTGGATATAAGAGAACTCATTTCCCTGAGTTGTAGGAATGTTTGTGTTAAGCTGCGGATTATAGCCTTGTATCGAAGGCGCAGTTTTGTTTATTTCATTTATCTGCTCAGGGGACATTTTGTTCTTTGGCTCCTCAACGGGCATTATATCCGGCAGAGGCGCATTATCGTCAGCATCGTCAAAGCCGAAATCAAAGGGTTTTACTTCTCCGCATCCGCAGGTGCCTACATAGTTAGGCATTATCTTGCCGCAGCTTGGACAGGTCCATGTATCGGAGCGCTGATCGAGAGGTGTTACTTCAACGTCTATCTTCTTCTTGCCGAAGGCGTTTGTCTTTTCGACTACCTTTGAATGCTCTGTA
>CADCKR010000045.1 GCA_902802105.1 uncultured Ruminococcus sp. | reverse complement strand
GCGGACGTCTTTTCACTTTTAAATTTTTGCTTACTCCTGTATATCCGTTTTGTCTGCCAAGGGTACAACAAATCACCATTATCCTACCTTAACAATACTTTTCACGCATAAAATACTACTTTTCCGGTATTTTTTGTGTTGCCTATTTTGCAGATTTGTTATATAATTTTCTCAGACGGTCATCGTCTGAATCAAATCCACAGAAAGGTGGTCATTAGTATGAACAACGCAGTAAGAACCAACTCACCCGCCAAGGTACTGCTCTCAAAAACGATGGTAGTTACCCTCGGTGTCTCCCTGTTTATCCTGGCAGGTACTATCCTTGCCCGCGGCATTTATGCAATGGCAGCCAACCAAAGACTGACAGTATTGAATTCGCTCTATCAGATCTTCGGTATTGGTTCTGTTCCGGTCGTAAACCTTATCATATCAATAATGACAAGTGCTGTGCTCGTAATGCTTGCCCTCGGACTTTTTATGGCGCGCATGGGCGCAAAAAGTGAGGTTCCTTCTGTTGCAGGTCTTGTTTTTCTGAAAATCGCGCTAATTGTTGCAATTATATACACCTCATTTGCGGTGATCGCCTCCTTTGCCTCGGTCAGCGTTATCAACTACACCGATGTTGAAGGCTTCAACGGATTTATCAATTTTTCTGCTACAGGTCTTTTCATTTTCACCTTCCTGATAGGTCTCTCTGCTCTTTGCTGTGAGATAGCCTTCATCCGCTTCTGCAATTCACTTATAACCAATATCCAGCAGGGCTATATCGCAAAAAAGGGACCCGGTCTGACATTTGTTGCCGGCGCTCTCGGCATCCTGACCTCACTTATAGTATTCTGCATCAAGCTCTTTAAGCTCGTAGTACCGCCTAAAGAGTATATCGAAAGCATCAAAGCCGACAGAGCCGCTGCAGGCCTTAATAATGCAGAGCTTATCATCAACTGCTTTAACATTGTTATCTTTGCCGCTCTTGCACTTATGTTTATCTGCATGGTAATGATGGCAGGCTCATACGCTATCGGCGCAGACACTATTCTCAGGGCTTCAAGAATGTCATCCTACAACATGGGACACATGATGGCAAACCCTGAAAATATCCCTGACTTTTCAAACGGCCAGAACTACAACTACAATCAGTCGCCCGATTTCATGCCCTATTACAATCAGAAAGCTGCATATCATAACGTCAACAAGAATCTGTACAACGGCGATGTGCCTCCTGTTCCCGCACCTCCCGAAATGCCGTTCAAGCCCAGAACCGCATACCCTCAGCAGAACACTCAGGACAACGGCGCTCCTCCTGCTGACTGATATCAATACTATATAACCATCAACAGGCTCAAAAGCCTGTTGGTGGAATTTGTTGTTTTCAAAAGATAATTTACCTGCAAACAGATTGGAGCAAACAGTATGGACAATAGTATGTATAATTCTTCCGACAACACCAAGATGAAAAAGGCTACGCTCGATGACAAGCATCAGGTGATACGTGATATCGGAAAAAGCGGCTACATGATGCGTCTGATAATCAGCTCGTGCCTTACATTGATCTTCTTCATCTGGGAAACTTTTCAGATCTTTGCCGCAATGATCAAAATATCCGACAACAGCCTTACCTCCACGGCCTCATATTCCCTCGGCTTTTCAGCCATCCTCGGAACTCTTATGTCACAGCTCGGCCTTTTTCTGGCAATTTTTTCAATAGCCACGATCATAAGAGTACTGCCGGTAGTTTCTTTTATCGCAATATATGTCAAGAGCAAAAAATATAACTCTACCGAATCACTGTTCCCGTTTTTGACTGTTATGCAGGTCTTCGGCGTTCTTGAAGCTATTATCTGGGGCGGTCTGCTAATTTATGATATAGTTAATTTTATCAAATATCAGATACCTATATTTTCGGATAACGGCATCTATACAATGATAATCGTAGTATTTCTGCTTATAATGGTATTCAAGGCCGTTCAGGGGATCATGCTCCAGTTTTTTATAATTTACATAAGGAATTATATCAACAACGGATATTGTCCCAAAAAATACTTTAACATAATAAAATTTTCTTTTGTGATGCTTGCCACTCTTAATGCGATCGTTTTTTCTTTCATTGTCGGTTCGGTCGCCATCACGCAAGGCATTGATATCTTCTTCAAGACATTTCCTCAGCTCTGGCCTATATATCTTTTCTTCTTTGCACAGATGTTTGGAAATATATGCGCCACAAGCTTTCTGAATACTTTCAGAAGCAGAACACGGCGGCTTGAATTCGGCGCTGCACCTGCACCGACAACATACAGCACACGTCCGTTCAATTCTCCATATCCGACAGAACAGAACAAGCCTGCCTATCAGAATCAGCCGGCAAACAACGGCTACGCACAAAACGGCAATCAATATCAGAACCGGCAGAACTTTGGCGGATATCAGCAAAACAACTCGCCTTATCAGAATCAGCCTGTAAACAACGGCTATACACAAAACAGCGCTCCGTTTCAGGATATTTCCCAAAGCGGTTCACCATTCCAGGACATTCCGTTCAGCGACAATTATCAGGAACAGCAGTCCTATTCCGGAAACAGCCGTTCTTCAAAACCGTTTGAGGATCTGTTCACCTATAAAGACAGCGATCAATAACATTACCGCCCGAAGGAATATTCCTTCGGGAATTTTTTATAATTCCGCAAATTCACGGAAATTAATTATGCATCGGTAAGTTACACGGCGGAAAACCTTTTCCGGCGAAAAAAGTTTCTCCCCGTCCTCTTTTCCCGAAACAGCCGGATCTTGATGCATTTGTGACCAAATCATTATCCTCTGCGGGAGCTTTATGATACCGCCTGATGCAAAATTTTAAAAATTGATTTCCCTGTGCAATAATTATACTTGAATTGCCGGAACAAATGAGTTATAATAGGCTTATTGTTATTCATCGTTTTGTTAATCAGTATTGATACGGAGGAAACTTATGAAAAAAATATTACTTGCAGTACTTTGTGCAGTTCTTGTATTGACTATGAGCGGATGCTTTCAGCAGGGACCGCAGTATGAAAACCTTGACACGTCAACAGCGCCCGACCCCGATACTATCAGCCAGAAGGATTACGCAAATGACCTTGACGGTCTTGTAAGCTACTTTAAAGCACTCGGATATCTTCCGACCAAAACCGACCCGACTGTAATGTTGGCAGAAGTCATCGGTGCCAAGAAAGGCTACCGATACATCTATAATGTTGACAATTCAACCGTTATCGCGGAGCTTTATGAGTATGACACCTCATACTCTGACCCGAATGCCGCCAGAGTGATCGGCGAGATAAAGGAAAACGGCACTTTCCATCTCTTTAACAAAGAGGGCGTCGATGCCGACACCACCTACCCTGCAACACTCTCTGACAACGGAAAATATATGCTGATATACGGTGACAGTTCATCAAATCAGGGCAATGTCGTCCGTAAAAAGCTGATAGAAACTGCTGTCAAGGAGTATTATTCCGACAGCAACAGCAGCACGGCTCCGGAAACATCCGAAACATCAAAGACTGCTGAAACTTCCGAGACCTCAAAGGCCGCAGCGTAAACCATAAAAAATATGACCGATGACGCTTATGATCATAGCGCCATCGGTCTTTTTTGCAATATCAGTTATGCATAATGTCCTGCATAAGCTCTTCGATCGTCTGCGGCTGTCCGACGTTATCCTTCGGCAAACAGTCCCTGACATTCTGCATACGCTCATCAAGAGAGGCTATCGTCTGCGCACAATCAACAAGCTCTCTCGAAAGCTCATTATACTTCTGCTGATCAATATTCTTTTTATATTTCAGCTTGTGCTCAAGGTTCGCCCAGAAGTCCATTGCTATGGTGCGCAGCTGTACCTCAACAGTTATATCCTTCTTGTCGTGTTCAAGAAATATCGGTATTGATACTATAAGATGCAGGCTCCTGTAGCCGCTCGGCTTCGGGTTCGCTATATAATCCTTCTTTTCTATCAGCGTTACATCATCCTGACTGAGCAGGCACTTTTCCAGCCTGTAGATATCCTCAATAAAAGAACAAACCACACGCACTCCGGCCATGTCCTTTATATTCTTTTCTATTGATTCGACCGTATGCGGCAGCTTCTTGCTGTCAAGCTTTTTCAGAACACTGAAAATATCCTTTACCCTTGATACCATGTAAACGATAGGGTTGCCGTCATAGATAAGCGAAAACTGCTTGTTCAGCACGTTGAACTTTGTCTCCATCTCCATGATCGCACAGGAATACATCTCAAAAAAGCTTTCAAACGGCGTAATGTATTTTCGCGCAGCGTCTATCATCTGATCTGTATTTACATGAAGCTCGCTGCGGTTTCCGGCAATATTCAGCGCAAGCTTTTCAGCACTGCTTATCAAGGTATCGTTCTCTTTGTCGCTCATTTTTTGTCCTCCGTTTCTTTTCAGTTTTTTCCGTCCGCCCAAGTGCCGCTCACGTTACCGAAACCACCTTGTAATCCTTATCCTCGACCGCCTTTTTGAGCACCTCGTTATCCACGTCAGCCGAAAGTGAGACTACAGCACGGTTCTCCGTGTGACTTACCTCTGCGCTTTCAACACCGTCAACAGCTTCAAGCGCTTTCTTTACGGCTGCCTCACAGTGAGCGCACATCATTCCCTCAATAACCATTATCTTTTTCATGTTTGTTTCCTCCGTTTCTTCATTTATTATATCCAGTTCTTCAAAATTGAAGCTTTTTATTTTTTTCCTTTTCGAGCTATCGTGCTTTGCGGAATATAACCTGAACAGATTCAGCCTGAGTGCATTTGATATCACAAAAACGCTTGACATACTCATTGCCGCAGCGCCGAATATCGGGCTCATATTAATGCCAACAGCTGAATATGCCCCTGCTGCGACCGGTATAAGCAATACGTTATAAAAAAGCGCCCAGAAAAGATTCTCCTTGATATTCCTGTAGGTCTGAGCAGAAAGCCTTATCGCTGCGGCGGCATCCGTAAGACGGCTCTTTATCAGCACTACGTCAGCCGCATCTACCGCAACATCCGCGCCTGCACCGATCGCAATGCCAACATTTGCCGCTGTAAGAGCAGGAGCATCGTTTATGCCGTCGCCTATCATTATCACCCTGCCCTTTTGCGAAAGCTTCTGTACGATGCTTCCCTTTTCGGCCGGTCTGACACCCGATATGACCATATCTGCTCCGGCCTGTTTGCCGATAACCTCAGCAGTCCTTTTGTTGTCGCCTGTCAGCATAACAACAAAGATACCGCGATCCTTCATTTCTTTTATTGCCGACGCGGAATCGTCCTTTATGGTGTCCGCAACAGCGATCATCCCAAGCAAAGTATTTCCTTCCGCAAAGAGCAGCGGTGTTTTTCCCTCATCAGAAAGGCTGTCTGCTCTTTTTTTCATGTCATCACTCAGTCTGATACGCCCGGATATGAACCTGCAGCTGCCGCCGCATATCTCAGTACCATCCATAACAGCACTTACGCCATTGCCCGAAAGCTCACGGAAGTCCTTTGTTTCGGCTGCATCAATGCCGTTTTCCGCTGCATAGTTGTTTATTGCCGCTGCAAGCGGATGGTCGCTCTTTATCTCTAACGACGCCGCAATTTTCAGCAGCCTTTCAGTGCTGACGCCGTCGGCGGGAGCTATGTCCGTGACTACAGGCTTACCCTCAGTGATGGTCCCTGTTTTGTCAAGCACAACAATATCAGCACGTCCTGTTTCCTGCAGGGCTTCGGCCGTTTTGAAAAGTATACCGTTCCTTGCGCCGACACCGCTTCCGACCATTATCGCAACAGGTGTTGCAAGACCAAGCGCACACGGACACGACACAACAAGAACACATATTCCTCTTGCAAGCGCCTGCCCGAAGGGTACGCCTATGATAAACCATATCACGGCTGTAATAAGCGCTAAAGCCATTATCGCCGGCACAAACACAAGAGATATCCTGTCGGCAAGCTTTGCAACAGGTGCTTTTGTCGCCGCAGCATCGCTTACCATTGCAATTATCTCAGAGAGAGCAGTATCCTCCCCTACCCTGACAGCCTTGCATTTAAGATATCCCGAACGGTTGATCGTGGCTGAATATACGCTGCTGCCCTCTGTTTTGTCAACAGGTATGCTTTCGCCGGTCAGAGCAGATTCATCCACTGCGCTTACACCCTCAATAACAACACCGTCCACGGGAACGCTGTCGCCTGCCCGCAGAATGAATATATCATCCTTCCTTACCTCATCAACAGGAACGGTTATTTCCTTGCCGTCACGGAGAAGCTGCGCTGTTTTGGGCGCCATATCCATAAGCCCCTTCAATGCATCGGTCGTCCTACCCTTTGAGTAGGCTTCAAGCGTCTTGCCGACAGTTATCAGCGTAAGTATCATTGCCGCCGATTCAAAATAGAATTCCTTCATCAATCCTGCGGCATATTCACTTTCGCCCCTTGCAGCAGCATCGGTCATAATAAACAGCACAACCGTACTGTATAAAAACGAAACACCGGCGCCCATAGCTATTAGCGTATCCATATTCGGCGACAAATGCAGCAGTCCCCTGAAACCGCTTATAAAGAATTTTTGATTTATTACTATTATTATGCCTGATATCAACAGCTGAAGCAGACCCATTGCCACGCAATTTCCTTCAAGAAACGGCGGCAGCGGAAAGCCCAGCATACCTGCTCCCATAGAAAAGTACATAAGTATAAGCAAAAACATCACAGATGCAAACAGACGCTTTTTAAGCTTCGGTGTTTCGGTGTCCTTCAAGGCATCTCCGGCATTTGCCGCTGTATTTGAATGCTGTCCCTTTGCCGGTTTAAGTCTTGCGCCATAGCCTGCCTTCTCTACTGCTCTGATGATATCCGCTTCGTCTGCGCTGCCGTCAACACCCATAGAGCCTGTGAGCAGGCTTACTGCGCATCCGGTAACTCCTTCTACGCTGTTTACCGCCTTTTCAACTCTTGCCTGACAGGCCGCACAGCTCATTCCTGTGACCTCAAACTGTTTCATCCTCTGAACATTACCTCTGTATATTTGTACAGGTCAATACTCATAAAGAACATTGACCTGTAATACATGATTATTCTGCTTTCATCAGGAATTCTGTGAGCTTTCCTGATATGTTATTACGGAAGATTCCTGAGTTTCAGTTTCCTCTATAGTGTTTATTGCTTCGTCATTATATTCAACGGTATATTTCTCCGATATTTTCTCATAGTTATCGTTGAAGCTGTCCTGACGAAGCAGAGTATCCATAGACTTTTTCCATGCAGGAGTATCGTCCGAACCGATATAATACATCAAATGGTATCCGAACTCGGTTTTAACTATTCCGCTGTCGCCGGGCTTTCTTGTGCCAAGGAACAGCCAGTTGTTGAACTCAGGCACCATATCGCCTTCCTTGACGTTCTCATAAAGACCGCCGTTATCCTTTGAACCGCCGTCATCACTGTACTGCTTTGCAAGCTCTGCGAATGATTCCTCGGTGGGATCGTTCTTCTTCCAGCTGCTGTAGACCTCGTTTGCCTTCTGAAGCGTAAGCTCCATGCTCTGTCCCTCGCCGCCGTATGACTTGGGTGTAAACAGGATATGGCGCACACTTCTCGAAACACCTTCGTCACGATATGCAGGCTTCAGCAACACAAAGGCAGTGTATGAATTGGTATTCTTTATAACTGTAGAATCCAGCTCCTTGCGGGCAAGATCGAATATCCACTTGCCGCCTGCCGATGTGACCTCATAGGGATACTTCTTCATAACAGTACCGCTCACTGCCGAATCAATGGCATCCTTTATCTGCTCGTCAGACATTGAGGGCTCTGAGCTTGATGTGATAACGTCAGGATTATCCGTAAGATACTTCTTGACATAATTCTTGAATTCCTTCTCTGTCTTGCATTTTGCAAGATCCTCTGCATAAGCCTTTGCCTTTTCCTCAGCTTCCTTATTCTTCTTGCTCTGAGAGCTGCCTGAGGTATCCGAATCAGTCGGGAACACGAAATTAAACTTTAAGAAATCAGCATACTGATAGCTTGTCTTGTTTTCCTCAAAGCATTTTTCATATTCCTCATCGGTATAGGTAAAGCCGTTATAGACCTTATTGTAGTATTTGTTTGCAAGAGCTGTCAGCTGCAGATAGTTATCAATATCATCCTCTGTAATGCCCTCTCCGAAATGCTTTGAAACATATTCCTCATAGGTTTCTCCTACGGCTTCAGCTGCCGAACTGATAGAATCCTTTGTAGTCTTAACAGCCTCAAGATCAGCCGCCTCCAGTTCAATCCCTTCCTCATGTGCAGCCTCACACATTACAAGCACCTTTCCAAGATACTTCTTTGTTTCGCTCATAAAGAAATCGAACCATGTAATCCCCTGAGACTCGTCATAATACTGCTCTTTAAGGTTCTTTGTAACATCAAGTCCCTGATAGGCGTAAGCATCCCGCCTGTTCTCGTAGTAGCTGTTGAAAAGGAAGTTTGCAATAGGCGTTACTATCTGAAAGTGCTCCGTCTTTGCGGCATATTCGGTGGATAATTTAGGCTTGCCCTTTTCACTGCCCGAAGCATCAGCGGAAGAAGCTGCCGAACCATTGCTGTTGTCTGCATTTTTGTTTGAAGAATCACAGCCGGCTGCGACTGTAACAAGTGCAATAGTGCCTGCGATCATCGCAGCGATTATTTTTTTTCTTAATGACATACTGTTTTTCAATTATTTACATCTCCTGACTTATGGGAACATCTCCGGCCAAGCGGAAGCCTGAGATAAACCGCATGAAGATTTTTGGCCAAATTGCCGCCCGATACGGCAGCATCGCGTACTAAACAAGGCTTATTAAAATACCCCGATAGTAATGATACCAAAAAATTATAGAATTAACAATACTTTTACAAAAAAATCTATTAAAAGATATCATTCAGCTGTATTTTTCCGACATTTTGATAAAAAATCGCCAAAATATCCCATTATTCACCTATTGCAGCACAGGCTGTGCAAAAGCCGAAGCGATCGTCTTCCGAGCATATATGGCGAAGCATTGTCTGTCCGGTACAGATCCATACAGACCAAGCTATAAGTTTTTGCATAGTCTGAATTTTACAACATACAAAAATATAAAAATTTTCAAAACAAAATATATCAAAAATACTTGACAACACATCGTTGATATGTTATTATTTATAGGCAGTCAGCTGATGCGGTTGATGCACAAATGGTCCGGTAGTTCAGCTGGTTAGAACGCTAGCCTGTCACGCTAGAGGTCGACGGTTCGATCCCGTTCCGGATCGCCAATTGAACTCTCTCTTATGATGAGAGAGTTCAATTTTATGCTGGTATAGCTCAGTCGGCAGAGCGCATCCTTGGTAAGGATGAGGTCACCAGTTCGAATCTGGTTATCAGCTCCAGAAAAATACAGTGTTTATGCGGCTTTCAAGATTTGAGAGCCGCATATATTTTTTTATCATTTAAAAAGTACAGACAGAAGTACAGACATCTGAAAAGTACAGACGATTGAAGCGGTTATCCTTGTAAAAATTTTATTTGAATATTTTGCTTATTGTATTTATGTAAAAAACAGCATATAATATAATTGACAGAACCCGACACGCCTCTCAACGATGCGTACCACGTCGGGTCATTTAATTATATGGGTGATTATTATGGAACTGAAAGACCATCAAGGATTGGAGCAAAATATTGCTTGACACCAGACAGTTTCTATAATTATAACAAACATACGAAAAGCGCAGCAGCTATCCATTGAGGACAGCCGCTGCCTCTTGTTTTATGGTTCTGTTTTTTTCAATAGATTCTATGTATATCTCTTGTCTATCAGATTTTTTGATTTTGGTCTTGAAAATCTATATTTTTTTGTTTGGATATGATATAATCATCCTATATACTTCGGTGATAATCCGGTATTGTAAAGGTGATTATTATGATTGATGTAATTAAAGAAAAAATACAAGAAATCGAGAAAAAAGAGAATGTTCGTGTACTTCACTGTGTAGAATCGGGAAGTCGTGCCTGGGGGTTTGCTTCTCCCGACAGTGACTATGATGTTCGTTTTATTTATGTTCGCCCGAAAGATTACTATTTACGATTAGAAAAAACGAGAGATGTAATCGAATGGCAGCTTGATGATACTCTCGATATAAATGGGTGGGATATTCAGAAGGCACTTCGCCTGTTGCACAAATCCAATCCTACATTATTTGAGTGGAATTCATCACCTATAATATATAAAACAACAAATGAATGGGCTTCTGTTTCGGAGGTTATTCGTCGCCCGTCGCTTCGGCGCGCAAAGGTCCGCCGGGAAGGCTTTCACCCTTCTCGGCGCGGGCCCTCGCCTTCGCGCGGGCGGTCTTTCCGATAAGGTTTGCGTTTTTCCAAGTGAACAACTTGACCTGCTTTCCGTTCTCGTCGTAAATCTTGATGCCCTTGGTATCGATGGCGGCGATGAGCTTGTCCAGCTTGTTGATCAAGTTGTTGATCTTGTCGATAGCTTCGTGGGAACCGAGCAGCTTGTCCATGGTTGCGGATTGCTCGATAGAAGCAATCGTCTCGTTCATCTTGGCCGTGCCGTCGGCGAGCGTCTTGATGACGTCCTGTGCTTGCGTGAGCTTTTCGTTGACCTCGTCGATCCTGCCCCTGTATCCTTCAAGCTCCTTCATGCAGAAAGCCATCAGCTCGCAGGCGCGGGCGTATACTTCCACGCTCTCGCTCATGGGAAGG
>CADCKR010000044.1 GCA_902802105.1 uncultured Ruminococcus sp. | reverse complement strand
GCAAAATATGGTATATATTATTGGTAGAATAATAAATCTGCGCAAAAAATGAATAGAGATATTGAAATTTTGCCGCAAAAGTGGTAAATTAGTATCAGTTATATTATATTAATATGGGCAATGTCAGAATGATAATAGAAGAGTTCTGTCAGATGTATAAATATTTGAAGGGAGTATTACAATGCCTTACGAATTTGAAAACGAAGTTGATAGCATAGTACATATCAAGGTAATAGGTGTCGGCGGCGGCGGCGGAAACGCAGTTGACCGCATGGTAGAGTATGTTACAGGCGTAGAGTTTATCTCTGTTAATACAGACAAGCAGGCACTTAACCGCTCGAAGGCTTCACAGAAAATACAGATCGGTGAGAAGATCACCCACGGAAAGGGCGCAGGCTCTAAGCCGGAGGTCGGCGAGAAGTCCGCTGAGGAAAGCAAAGAGGTCATCGCTGAGATCCTCAAGGACACCGATATGGTGTTCATCACTGCCGGCATGGGCGGCGGTACAGGCACAGGCGCAGCTCCTGTAGTTGCACAGGTAGCTAAGGATATGGGTATACTTACCGTAGGTATCGTCACCACACCGTTCCTCTTTGAAGGAAAGCGCAGAATGGAGCAGGCTCAGGTTGGTATCCAGAAGCTTCAGCAGCACGTTGACTCGCTTATCGTTATCCCCAACGAGAGACTGAAGCACATCAGCGAAGAGAGGATCACTCTCCAGAATGCATTCTTTGCAGCTGATGACGTTCTCCGCCAGGGCGTTCAGAGCATCACAGACCTTATAGTTATCCCCGGTCTTGTAAACCTTGACTTCGCAGACGTTACATCCGTAATGAAGGATGCAGGCTATGCGCTCATGGGCGTAGGTCTTGCTTCCGGCAAGGACAAGGCAAAGATCGCAGCTCAGAATGCTATTTCAAGTCCTCTTCTCGGCACATCTATACAGGGTGCAAAGGGACTTATCGTAAATATCAAGGCTTCTCCGGATATCGGACTTGACGAGATCCAGGATGCTTCCACAATGATCTCCGAGCAGGCCGATGAAGATGCAGTTATCATCTGGGGTGCTGCCCTTGATGAAGAGATGGAGGATACCATCAGCGTTATCGTTATCGCAACCGGTTTCCCCACTGCTGAGAACGGAAGCGCTATCCTCCCCCCTATGCTTCCCGTTAAAAAGGAGGAGAAGAAGTCCCCTTTTCAGTTCGGCTCCCAGGTAGCTTCCAGGCCTGAGCCAAATCGTTTTGGTTCAGCCCAGAGACCGCAGGATAAGCCCGTTTCCAGAAATCAGCAGCATAATATGTATCAGCAGCCCGGTTATTCAAGAAACGGTGCTCCGATGAATGATCCTGCTGCAAATGCTCCCATGTATCCCAACGCAGCCACAAAGTCGGGTATGTCCGGCTCCAGACCGATGCAGCAGGCTCCTCAGAGCAATGATGCAGACGATTCATACATGGACATTATGAAGATATTCAATAACAATAAGTAAATTTTGCTGTTATAAGCCTGCCGTATCAACGACAGGCTTTTTTGCAAGAAAGCTTTTTTAAGATCGTGTCAGAAGGAGCAAAGAGCTTCCTTTTGATTCTCAGAGGTAAATATAACTGCATGGATTTTTTGCTTAAAACAAACAGACTCACTCTTGTTCCTTTGGGAACAGAGCATTTCGAGAGCACGAAGGTATATTCGCTTGATCCGGATAATACAAAACTTATGTGCTTTTTGCCGTGTGATGACGATAAAGAGGTAATGACCTATCTGCAAAAATGCGAAGCTCAGTGGAAGCTTAAAAGTCCTGAATATCTTGACGCCGCCGTGCTTTCAGACGGTGTACACATCGGCGCCGTGAGCATTGAGTTCCTTGAAAACGGAACAGTCGGCGAGCTTGGATGGATAATCAATAAGGATCACTGGGGGCATGGATATGCTGTGGAGAGCGCGGCCGCCTTTATCGGTTATATACACGAAAAGTACGGAATTGATCATTTTATCGGTCATGCAGATGCTGAAAACAAGGCATCGCTGCGGGCTATGGAAAAGTTAGGCATGAGCCTGACAAAGACCTGTGGAGGAAGAAAAAACCGCTGCTCCCCCGAAGAAAGAACAGAATGCTTGTATGAGATGTATCTCAGGTCGTGCTGACACTCCATGACTGAATGTTCTGTGGGGAGTTCATCTGAAGGAGGAAGGTTATGAAAACAAAGCACGTTATTGATCTTGAAAGCCTGTCAACAGAGGAGCTTATGGAGATCATCGAATTGGCAAACGAGATAAGAATGGAGCCGAAGAACTATTCGGATGTATGCCGCGGCAAGATATTGGCAACACTCTTTTATGAGCCGAGCACACGTACACAAATGTCGTTCAAAACCGCAATGCTCAGGCTTGGCGGCAGCATCATAGGATTTGACAACCCTCAGAATTCTTCCGTATCCAAGGGCGAGAGCCTCAAGGACACCATTACTGTTGTAGGCGGTTATGCAGATATCATTGCTATCAGACATTCCCTTGAAGGCGCTGCAAAGGCTGCTTCGCTTTATTCCGCCGCACCTGTTATAAATGCAGGCGACGGAGGGCACCTGCACCCTACTCAGACATTAACCGACGTTGTGACGCTGTATAATGAAAAGGGAACACTTGATAACATGACGATAGGTCTTTGCGGCGATCTGAAAAACGGCAGGACTGTCCATTCGCTTATCAAAACAATGTCTCACTTCAAGGGCAACAGGTTTGTGCTCATTTCTACTCCGGAGCTGACAGTACCGCAGTACATCAAGGATATTATGAATGCATCAGGCTGCCGCTATACAGAGGTGCGCAGTCTTGCCGAGGCTATACCGCTGCTTGACGTTCTCTACATGACGAGGATACAGCGTGAGCGCTTCAAGAGCTATGAGGAATACGAGAAGCAGAAAGGCGTTTTTGTTCTCGACCGAGAGAAGCTGCGTCTTGCCCGCCGTGACATGAAGATACTTCATCCGCTGCCCCGTGTAGACGAGATCGCAGAGGATGTTGACTATGATGACCGCGCGAAGTATTTTATTCAGACCGTATACGGAATGTATGCACGTATGGCGCTTATAATGAAGATGCTTGAAAACGCTGACAGGAAGCCCATGCCAAGACAGCTGAACACACACAATGTAAGGTGCAGCAATCCCAACTGCATAAGCTACACAGAGGAGTATCTCCCACGCATATTCCGTCCGCTCGGCGGCGATATGCTTCTCTGCAAATACTGCGAATCCCGGAACCTCATATAAGTTATTTACTGAACAGACAGCCTGCCGCTGTAAGGGTATCGGCGGTCAGTAAGATCAATTTTTTTGAATTTTGCAGTTTTGAGAATGGTTTCTCCCGTGTAACTTGCCGGCAAGAAATTGATTTCCGCGATTGGAGGTCGGTATATGTTGAGAAAAATAAAACTGATCACATCAGCAGTCTGCTGTGCTCTCACAGTCTGCACATTTGCAGGCTGTGAGTTCAGCTTTGACCTGTTCTCAGGCAGCAGTCAGTCGTCATCTCACAGCGGCTTTTTCGAGCCGCCCTCATGGAACGAGCCCTCAGGCTACACCGTTGACGATAATATGGAGCAGTATGATTATTCGCTTAAAAATACTCTTACGGATAATGAAAAAAACCTGTATAACCATATAAAATTTATGCTCGATAATAAACAGACCTCATTCGACTTTGAAAACATTACCAATGATGATTTTAAAAAGGCTTACTACGCTGTATTATACGACCATCCTGAGTATATCCGCACAGGCTTCAACTACACCTACTCAGTCAAAACTACAGGAGATCATGTAGATTTTCATGCCGACCCGGCGCTTTTCAGCGATGATCCGGAAATTGCTTCAAAAGCCGAACAGGAGCTTGAAGCTGTTGTAAGCATGGTAGCCGAAAGCGCAAAGGCACAGGCTGACCCGTATTTTGCGGTAAAATATGTTCACGATTACATTATAGACAACACCGTATATGATACCGAGAGCCTTGCCGCTGTACACGGCGGTGATGATGGTCTGGTCATTGCATCGACCGCATACGGCTGTCTTGTGGAGCACAAGGCCGTATGCTCCGGCTATTCCTCTGCGTTTCAGCTTATTATGCAGCGTCTGGGATATGAGTGCGGAAGGATAAACGGCACAAGAATAACCGAATCAGGTGCGCATCAGTGGAATTATGTATGCCTTGACGGTGAATATTACTTTATGGATATCACATGGGACGATCCGCTGAAGGACGACGGAATAGAAACAAAGACGTATGATTATTTCCTTATCACTGATGAGGATATTGCATATACTCACGTCAGCGACCTTACTCTTCCACAGCCGGAATGCAGCGGAAAAAGATATAATTACTTCTATTACAACGGGCTGTATTTTGATGAGTACAATTTTGGCTATATAAGCGACGCCGCGCAGAGAATGCGTTACAGCAGCGGACTGATCGTAAAGTTTTCAAATCCCGATCAGCTCCAGAGAGCCGTTGAGGATCTAATTGAGGGACAGAGGATCTTTGAGATAGATTTTATTGACGGAGGGATCTCATATTCGGTATCGGCCTCGGGCTGTATTCTGAGCGTAGAGTATTGAATGGTTTAACGGAGACAGCAGCATGGATATTAAAGAGCTTCGTGAGAAGGCAATGAAGCTCCCGCTCAGTCCGGGAGTCTATATAATGAAAAACAAAAAGGAAGAAATAATATATATCGGCAAGGCCAAAGCGCTAAAAAACAGGGTCAGCCAGTATTTCGGTTCACAAAAGAATCATCAGGAAAAGGTAAGGCAAATGGTTCAGAACGTGGATCATTTTGATTATATTCTTTGCGGAAGTGAATTTGAAGCACTGGTGCTTGAATGCAGCCTGATAAAGCAGCATAAACCAAAATATAACATATTGCTAAAGGACGACAAGGGCTACAGCTATATCCGCATATCAGACGGTGCCTGGAAAAAGATAAGCCATGTTATGCAGAAGGCCGATGACGGCGCTGAATATCTCGGTCCCTATATGAGTGCATGGTATGCAAAAAGTGCGGTAGACGGCGCTTTAAAAGTGTTCGGGCTGCCGTCGTGCAGCAAAGAGTTCCCAAGGGACGCCAAAAAAGGACGGCCGTGTCTGAATTACTATATAAAGCAGTGCTGTGCCCCATGCAGCGGCAGGGTATCGCAGAAGGAATACTCCGAAAGGGTCGAGGCTGCGGTGGAGTTCCTCAAAAAGGGCGACAGCGATTCCGTGAAGATAATGACGGACGAAATGAACAGAGCCGCCGAAAACCTTGATTTCGAGCTGGCCGCAAGACTCAGGGACAGGATAAACGCAGTAAAGCGCATAACCGAAAAGCAGAAGGTCGTGGCGGCTGCGGTGCCGGAGCAGGATGTTATAGCCATGATGACCGAAGGAGATGACGCCTGTTTTGCAGTTCTGCGGTTTTCGGGCGGAAGGCTGTATGATAAAGAGGATTTTCTTATAAAGGAGCTTGGCAGGGACAGCGACGGTGCAGCGGTAAGAGCTGAATTTATAAAGAGATATTACAGCATGAGATCGGATATTCCACCTGTTCTGACGCTTGACATTGTGCCGGAGGATGATGAGCTGCTCACAAACTGGCTGACTGAGCTGAGGGGACGTAAGGTAAAGCTGACATATCCGCAAAGGGGCGAGCAGCAGAAAATACTTGAAATGTGCCGCAGCAATGCCGCAGAAAAGCTTGCTCAGAGCCGCGGGCATCTCGGACACGAGCTTTCTGCTCTTGACGAGCTTGCAGGACTTCTCGGCCTGAGTGCGCCGCCTGTATTTATTGAATCCTACGATATTTCCAACCTAATGGGCAGCGAAAATGTTGCCGGCATGGTAGTATTCAAAAACGGCAGACCATACAAAAGCTCCTACAGGCGTTTTGCCATAAAGGGCTTTGAGGGGCAGGACGACTATGCTTCAATGAATGAGGTCCTGACAAGAAGGTTCGAGGAATACTTCAGGCAGAAAGACAGCGGCGAGGGCTTTGGTCAGCTGCCTGATCTGATACTGCTTGACGGAGGCAAAGGACAGGTCTCGGCGGTAAGGCCGGTGCTTGAACGCTTCGGACTGAATATACCTTTGTTCGGAATGGTAAAGGACAGCAGCCACAAAACAAGAGCCATCACGGACGAGGGCAGGGAGATAAGCATTACCTCAAAAAGACAGGCGTTTACTCTTGTATCAACCATACAGGATGAGGTACACCGCTTTGCAATAGGGTACCACAGGACAAAACGCAAGAAAAAAGCATTTTCGGCCACACTTACCGGCATCAAGGGCATCGGAGAGGAGCGGGCAAAGGCACTGCTTGCATACTTCAAGACGATAGACAGGATAAAACAGGCAGAAGTGAAGGAGCTGCTGCAGGTAAAGGGCATGACAAGACCGGCCGCAGAAGAATTATACAGGAGCTTTCACCAGGAAGTCAGGCTGACACAGACGGACGAAAAGTCGGAATGAGGGATGCATAAATGAAACGGATTCTCGGTTTTCTCAAAAAGGAGCTTATGCTCACAGTGGCTGCGCTTGCAGCGATCATTTCACTGTTTATAACGCCGCCTTCGATGGAGCTTTTTTCATATATCGACTGGCGCACTCTCGGAACGCTTTTTATGATGCTGACAGTGCTTGAGGGATTCAAGAAGGAGAACATTTTCCGGCCGCTGCTTAGGCTGGCCGGAAGGATAAGCTCTATGGTCGGGCTTTCAGTGTTCCTTGTATTCTCGGTATTTTTTACGTCAATGTTCGTTACGAACGACATTTCTCTTATCATTTTCGTACCGCTGACGATAATACTTTTCCGTGCAGGCGATAAAGAAAAGTACATACTGCCTGTCATCACGATGGAAAACATTGCAGCTATAAGAGGTTCGCTGCTCACTCCCTTCGGCAGCCCGCAGAACCTTTTCATCTTTGGCAGATCGGGTATATCGGCCTGGGATTTCGTGAAGTATATGTTTCCGATATGGATAATGTCGGCGGGGCTTCTTATAGTTTTTATTCTTTTCCTTTACAGAAGAAACGTAAAGGAAAAAACGACCCTGAAAAACGATAATTTTGCAGGTGAGTGGACCAAGGAGGGCAAAAAGCGCAGGATAGCCTATCTTGTGATCTTCTGCGTTGTGCTCGTCACCATAGTCAGCCGGACAGAGCTGTGGATGTATGTGACTGCTGCTGTAGCTCTGGCGGTGCTCATCGTTGACAGAAGGATACTCATCAAGACGGATTACGTTTTGCTTCTGACGTTTCTGTGCTTTTTTATCTTTTCATCATCAATCGCAGCCAACGAAAGCATTTCCGGCTTTCTCAGCGGAGCGGTAGCAAACAACGAGTATTGGTGGGGAATACTTCTGAGTCAGCTTATCTCAAACGTACCGGCGGGAATAGTTCTATATCCGTTTGCGGTAAACAAAGGAGCACTGCTGTACGGTCTTGATACAGCAGGACTTTGCAGCCTTATCGGTTCATTGGCGTCGGTAATAAACTACAGGATATACGTCCGGGAATATCCGGGAAAGGGCAGAAAATTCATACTTGTTTTCACGGCAATAAGTCTGATATTCTTTGCCGTAGTGGTTATCCCCGGATGGCTTATATGCAGGTGAACAAAAAACGAAACGGTCAGTGACCCGATATTGCTTCGGAGCGCTGACCGTTTTTTTGCTTTTTGGAAAGATTTTATGAATTATTTAGTTTATATTATTCTGTATCCCGTCAAGGTATGCCCAGATAGTATCATCCTCGACATTACCCTTCTGATTCACTATAGTTGATCCGAGAGCATTGATGCCGCTTCCCCAATACCAGTCGCCTACAGAGGTCTCAAGGCCGTGTGAGTAAGGCATCTGTGCAGTGATAGCCTTTACAGACGCTTTTGCTGATGCGGTTTTAAGCGTTACTTCCGGTGTAACACTTGATGCAAAGTATTTAAGGCTCTTCTGGCTTGTGAGGAACGCTGCAAAAGCCTGTGCGGATGCAGGCGCCGTGCTCTTTGCGTTTATGCAGTAAGCAACGGTATCCCCGAATGAATGGAGCTGTTTCTGGCTGCCGTTTATCATTGCAGTCGGGAGCTTTGCATAACCGACATTATTTGCGCCGATAGCTCCTTCGATACTCTTTGACATCCATCCGCCTGTAACAGCAGCTGCAAGAGTACCGTCAGAAAATCCCTGTAATATATAAGCGTTGTCGCCCATAGCTCCGGGATTCATCAATATGCCGGATCCTGACGCATAGCTGCATAAAGCCTTAAATGCATTGAAGCCCTGCTGGCTGTATATACTTGCAGAATGTGTTCCGTTCTCGCTATTGACAAGCTTTACGCCTGAAGCAAAGAGGAACGATGCTAAATAGTATGAGTTTGCTGCGTCAAAGTATACATTCTTACCCTTTGCAGCAGCCTTGCTCATGAGCTGGTCAAGAGTCTTGGTATCGCTTTCGCTTATGTATCTCTTGTCATATATCAGGTAATAGCCGTCATAATAGGCAGGATATGCATAAACAGTGTTGTTGTACTTAACGCTGTCCATTGATTTTTTGGTCATGCTTTTGCTGAGTGCTGCTGCGTTTTCTGCGCTGACCTTTGCGATCTTGCCGTTCTTTGCAAGTGTCGGGATCATATCGCTGTTTACCAGAAATACGTCTGCGGCACTTCCTGAGTTATTTAATATCTTTGAGCCTGCAGTGTCTGAAGATACAGATATAAATTTTATGTTAAAGGAGTATGCATCATCTGCATATATATTCTTGAATTCCTCAGCCTGCTTACGGAGTGTTTCTATCTGATCCTCACTGCACCATACCCTGAGATCAATTACGCCGTTGTTTGCAGCAGCTTCGGATTTCATCTGCTTTTTGGTGCTTTTTATCTCTGCAAGTACAGACTTCCTTACAAAAGGCATATACTCTGCGCCCTCAGCATAGATCCTGTCGTCAGCAAACTTATACTCGTATGGGTTTCCGTCCGGACCTGTTATTTTAATTGTCTTGCCGTCAAATGTATATGTACCGTACTGGCTTTCGCGCTTTCCCTGAGCCTCCATGGTAATTGTGAGCTTACCGTTGGAATCAAAGTACAGATATGATCTTATATATTCAAAAACAATACTGAACTGCTCAACGGTAGCCTTATCTTCTGCGCCGAGCATACTTGTGTCGAGTGTCATTTCCCATTCGCCTAAAATCGCGCTGGTGTTGGGTGTTACCTTTACAGTGCATACAGCTTTCTTGCCGTTTACGGTTTTTGCAGAGATAACGGCTGTACCCTCTCCGTGAGCATATACACTTCCGTTCAGGACTGTAGCAACATTTTCATTTGAGCTTTCCCATGTAACGGTCTTGTCTGTTGCATTTGAAGGCGTAACAGCTGCGGTCAATGCGGCGCTCTTGCCTGCT
>CADCKR010000043.1 GCA_902802105.1 uncultured Ruminococcus sp. | reverse complement strand
AAGCTGCCGCATCCGATTCGCTTCTTGTTCAACACATACAGAAAATTAGTTAGGAGTGTGGAGTGTGGAGTTAAAATTAAACCAGCGTCTGTAAAAGAAGTCTTTGCAAAGCACCTCGAATACACCTGCTTCTACGGCAATGACTAAGGAATGAGCAGAACAAAGCGAGTGTAAACGAGCGGAGCGGACACGGCACCGGCAGCTTGCCGGCGGGAGCGGACAGGGGTGTGCAGGCTCTGCGCCGCCGGCATAATTATGGAGGGTAAAGCATGAAATTTTCAGAAATGGAGTATGTACGCCCTGATCTTGAAACGATCAGACGTAAAGCAGAAAAAATAAAGCAGGACTTTAAAACGGCAGACAGCCCGGAGCTTGCCGAAAGCGCCTTCGCGGCATGGGACAAGCTTATGTGTCATACTGACACGATGATAAGCCTTGCATACGTAAGAAGTTCTATCGACACCAACGATGAATATTACGAAAAAGAAGTAGAATATATAGACGAGATATCACCTGAGATAACCGAGCTTGGACAGAGCTTTGCAGAGCTGCTTGTAAACAGCCCGTTCAGAAAGGAACTTGAAGAAAAATACGGCAGTCTCCTTTTCCTGAACAACGAGATCTTCCTAAAGGCCTTCTCAAAGGAGATAATCCCCGAAACACAGGAAACCAACAAATTAGAAACCGAATACCAGAAGCTTATCGCATCGGCTCAGATAGATTTTGACGGCAAAAAATGTACTCTCTCCCAGCTAATGCCCTACAAGCAGTCGCCTGACGATGATCTGCGCAGGAAAGCGTGGCTTGCAGAAGCATCATTCTACAGCGAGAACAGCGATAAGCTTGATGAAATTTTTGATAAGCTTGTAAAGCTGCGGGATAAAAAAGCAAAAAAGTTAGGCTACAATAACTTTGTAAAGCTTGGCTATCTGCAAATGAACAGGAACTGCTACACTCCGGAGGATATCAGCAAATTCAGAAAAGCCGTGATAAGCTGCATCGTACCCGTTGCCGATAACCTGTACAGAAATCAGGCTATGCGCACAGGGCTGTCATATCCGTTCAGCTTTGCCGATGCCGCCCTGCATTTCCGTGACGGCAACCCGACGCCGTGCGGCACTCCGGAGGATATTCTTGAAACCGGAAAAAAATTGTACCATTCGCTCTCTGACGAGACCGCCGGATTTATCGACACCATGCTTGAAAACGAGCTTCTGGATGTACTCAGCAAGAAGGGTAAGGCAAGCGGCGGCTACTGCACACAGCTTGCAGACTATAAAGTACCGTTTATCTTCGCAAACTTCAACGGCACAGCGGATGATGTTGAGGTGATCACCCACGAGGCCGGACACGCATTCGCATATTACTGCGCAAGGGATATCTTCCCCTCAGACAACCAAAGCCCGACGCTTGAAGCCTGCGAGATACACTCAATGACTATGGAATTTTTCGGCTGGCGCATGAGTGAAGAATTCTTCGGCAGTGATTCCGATAAATTCAGGTATAACCACCTTTTCGGCGCGCTGACATTCATTCCCTACGGTACTATGGTAGACCACTTCCAGCACATTATATATGAAAATCCGGAAATGTCTCCGGCCGACCGCCACAAGGTCTGGGCTGAGCTTATCGGCGTTTATATGCCTTGGATGAAGCTTGACGGCTCTCCCTTCTACGGCGAGGGAAAAGGCTGGCAAAGACAGCTCCACATTTATGAGAACCCCTTCTACTATATAGACTACTGCCTTGCACAGACGGTCGCGCTTGAATTCTGGACGGTAATGCAGAACAGCCGCAGCGAAGCATGGGAGCGATATATGAAGCTGGTGCGCAAGGCAGGTACACAGACCTTTACAGAGCTTGTGCAGACTGCCGGTCTTGCTTCACCGTTTGAC
Organism: uncultured Ruminococcus sp.; assembly: GCA_902802105.1. GTDB lineage: Bacteria > Bacillota > Clostridia > Oscillospirales > Acutalibacteraceae > UBA1213. The sequence goes on along the minus strand of CADCKR010000043.1, from coordinate 8,948 downwards.
GAAAATGCGCTTAAAGAGGTCGCGCAGGCGGCGGAAAAATATCTAAGGGAGTTTCCGTTCTGACCGGTATGCACTGAAAAAGGAAGGAAAGAACCTATGCAAAAGGATTTTGTTAAGTTTGAAAACGTCTATAAGCGCTATAAAATGGGTGAAGTCACGATAACTGCCGCAGACGGCGTTACCTTTTCTGTTGACGAGGGCGAGTTTGCTGTTGTTGTAGGGCTTTCGGGCGCAGGCAAGACTACCGTACTGAATATTTTGGGCGGCATCGACTCATGCGATGAAGGAAGGATAATCGTCGGCGGCAGGGATATCAGCCACCTTAACCAGCACGACCTTGCTTCATACAGAAGATATGACATAGGATTTGTGTTTCAGTTTTATAATCTCGTACCGAATCTGACGGCTAAAGAAAACGTAGAGCTTGCTACTCAGATCTGCCGCGAAGCAATGGACGCCGGCGCTGCCCTCGACAGCGTGGGACTTTCCGAGAGAAAAAACAACTTTCCCTCTCAGCTCTCCGGCGGCGAACAGCAAAGAGTCTCTATAGCCCGTGCCCTTGCCAAAAAGCCCAAGCTCCTGCTTTGTGACGAACCCACAGGCGCACTTGACTACAACACCGGCAAAAGCATCCTGAAGCTGCTTCAAACCAAATGTCGGGAGGACGGCATGACCGTCATACTCATCACCCACAACTCTGCTATAACACCGATGGCAAACCGCGTTATCCGCATGAGGAGCGGCAAGGTCATCAGCAACCAGATAAACCCTTCTCCTGTGCCTATCGAGCAGATAGAATGGTGACAAAGGCGCCCGGCAATACAGGCAGAATATGCAGAACAGGAGGTCGGTATGAAACACAGGAAAAATACCCGCAGTGCCCTCAGGAAAAACACCCTCCGTGAAATATTCAGGACAAAATCAAGGTTTATCGCTATTTTTGCTATCATCGGCATAAGCGTCGGTTTTTTTGCCGGACTGAAATCCGCAACTCCGAGCATGAAAAAAACCGCTATGGATTACTTTGAGAATACCTCTCTTATGGATATAAGTCTCTTGTCTACGGTAGGCTTCGGCGATGACGATATTGAAGACCTCAGCCGGCTTGATTTTGTTGAAGGAGTAATGCCCGGTTATTCCTCAGACCTGATAGTTACTCAGAATAATATAGATTTTGTCGTAAAGGTATATTCAATTCCCGAAAAAACCAAAACGAACAAGGAGCCTATAAACGACCTGATACTTAAAGAAGGCCGCTTCCCGAAAGCCGAAAACGAATGTCTTATCGAAAGCTACTTTCTGAAAATGTCGGGCTACAGCATCGGAGATACCATCAGCTTTAATCCCCAGGTAGAGGGCAGGGACACAACAAAGCTGATAAAGAGCCTTGATTACAAGATAGTAGGCATAGTGGATTCTCCGCTGTACCTTACCTATCTGAGAGGAAATTCAACTATCGGCGACGGTACCATAACATTTTATATGTACCTGCCAAAGGAGGCCTTTGCCACTGAACGCTACACTATAGCCTTTCTCAGGACAAAAGCCTCATCCAATATCGAAAACGAGCTTAGTCAGGAATACAAGGACATTATCAGCGAGGAAAAGGATTTCCTCAAAAGCTATTCCAAGGGCTGTGTGAAACGATTCAACGACACAACTCTTGCAGACGCCCAAAAGAAGCTCAGCGACGCCGAAGCTGAATTTACCGAAAAGAAGGCCGAGACCCTTGATAAGCTGAAAAACGGCGTAAAAGAACTCAGGCAAGGCGAAAATGAGTTTTACACAAAAATCGGCGATGCCGAAAAGAAGCTGGATGACGGCGAAAGGGAGCTTACAGAAGGCCGTGAAAAACTCGAACAGGGACAAAAGGATTACAAGGACGGCATTGAAGAAGGAAAGAAAAAGCTGACCGAAGCTCAGGAGCAGTATGATGACGGACTTGCTCAGTATAACGCCGGAAAGTTAGAGTATGATATACAGATAAGTCAGGCGGAAAGTCAGCTTGCAGCTGCCAAAAGCGAATTTGATATGCAGTATCAGATATTCTACAGCTCCACAAAGCCGGACGCCGAAACAAAGCTCATGCTGCTAAAGACGGCTATCGACATTTGCAGCAAAAGCATAACCAAATTAGAAGAAAAGCTTACAGAGCTCAAAAACAGCAGGATAATAGGCGGAGCTGTCAGCGAGGATATTGCAGAAGCCGAAAAAAAGCTTGCAGAAGCGCGTCAGAAGCTGAGCGAATATCAGAAGCAGTATGATGACGGCACGGCACAGCTTGCAGACGGCGAAAAAAAGCTTGCAGAAGCCAAAGCGCAGCTTGAAGCCGCCGGCGCCGAGCTCACCGAAAAAAAATCCGAAGGCGCCCGCAGGTTAGGCGAAGCCAAGGCACAGCTTGACGCTGCTGAGGGCAAGCTGATAAACGGCAGGCTGGAATTTGAAACAGCCATGAACACCGGTATGCTTGAACTGCAGACCGCTCAGGCAAAGCTTACCGAAGGCGCATTACAGCTAAGTGCCGGAAAGACCGAGCTTGACAAGCAAAAGAAAGAGAGCTTGCAGAAGCTGAAAGAGGGACGCGAGAACCTTGCAGGCGGAATGTATGAAGCTCATGTTCAGCTTGGCGACGCAGAAAAGAAGTTAGCTCAGGCCAAGGATGACCTCAGCAGCATCGAGGACGCAAAATGGTACGTCTTTGACCGTGACGATAACCCCGGATATTCGGGGCTTAACGAGGACGCCGACCGTGTTGACAATGTGTCGAAGGTATTCCCGATATTTTTCCTGCTCATCGCAGGTCTTGTGTGCTTCACCACAATGACACGCATGGTCGAGGAGCACCGCACCGAAACAGGCACCCTGAAGGCTCTCGGCTACTCAAATCTTTCCATAGCTCTGAAATATGTCATATACGGCTGCACTGCCGCATTGCTCGGCTCAATAGCCGGCGGCGCTCTCGGTGTGCTTACCCTGCCGATAATAATTGTTGACACCTACGGCATAATGTACAGTCTGCCGCCTACAGAGCTTGCTGTCCACTGGAGCAGCCTTATCATATCATCGGCCGCCGGAATCGTGTGCATAAGTCTTGTATCTCTGATGTCGTGCCTTAAAGACCTTATGCTCTATCCCGCAGCGCTCATGCGTCCCAAGGCGCCTAAGCCGGGCAAGCGTATTCTTCTTGAATACATAAAGCCTGTATGGGATCACATGAATTTCACCTCAAAGGTAACAGCAAGGAACCTTTTCCGCTATAAGGCAAGATTCTTTATGACTGTTGTAGGCATTGCCGGATGCACCGCCCTTATCGTCGCAGCCTTCGGACTTCGTGATTCCACCACCGGCATCGCCGAAAAGCAGTTTGACAACCTGACTATATACGATCAGATATATGCGCTCTCCACCTCCGGCACAGCGGACGACAAGGCATACCTTATGTCGCAGTTCCATGCGGACGACCGTTTCTCGTCATCACTGCTCTCATATATGAGCTGGGGAACGATCGGCACCGATAAGGAATCAAAAAAGCAGTCTGTACGCTTTATAATAGGCGAAAACGAAAGCGACTTCAAAAAAATGTTCGTGCTGCGTGACCGCAGGACAAAAGCACCTCTTGAGCTTTCGGAAGAGGGCATCATTATAAGTGAGCGTATCGGTGAATGCTACGGCATAAAGCCCGGCGATACAATGAAAATACGTCTGGAGGACGAGGACTATGAGTGCAAAATAATCGGTCTGACCGAAAACTATGCGGGAATTGTCGGCTATATGTCGCCGGAATATTACGAAAGCCTCACCGGAAACAAGCTGAAATACAACATCGTACTCACCCGCATAGCTGAAAGCTCGTCCGATGATGACCGCACTATCGCAAACGATTACATGAAGGATGAGGATATTATTACAGTTACCTCAATGAGAGAGCAGATCAACACCATGATGGATATGATGAAATCGCTCGACTTCATTATATTTGTTATCATACTCTGCGCAGGACTTTTAGCCGTAGTCGTGCTGTACAACCTGACAAACATCAATATTTCCGAACGTGTAAGGGAGATCGCCACAATAAAGGTTCTCGGCTTTTACAGTCTTGAAACCGCAAACTTTGTATATCGTGAGAGCATCACACTGACGATCATCGGCTCTTTTGTCGGTCTTGCCCTCGGAAACGTATTCACCACGTTTATTATTGAATCCATACAGATGGACAACGTAATGTTTGTTAAAGAGGTATCCTTCCTCAGCTACCTGTACGCTTTTCTCCTTACCATCGTATTCTCACTTTTCGTAAACTTCCTTATGTACTTCAAGATGAAAAAAATAAGTATGGTCGAATCGCTGAAAAGCATCGAATAAAAACGGAAAATCAAATATGAATAAATCAGCGTGTGTTGAAGAATTTCTCGTCAACACACGCTGATCTTATGTTATGGTACAGAGCTTTCATACTAATTCCTTAGGTATTAGTATCAGGATCTGTTATTCTTTAATTCAGCCTTGATCTTCTTGTTCGTGATGTGCTGCTCCTTCAGAAGCTTTACTATCTCTGCGGGCTTAGGCGCATTGCCGTAAAGAAGAACGCCCACACGATAGATCGCAGCAGCCAGCATTCCGAAAATATAAATTGATGCAAGCTGAACGACAATAGAAATTATTATCTCGATCGCAGTTACATCAGACATTGCTACCCTTATAAACATTGCAAGCGGAGCCGTAAACGGGATGTATGAGCATACCTGCATGACAGTTCCGTCAAGCGTACCTGCATTCATCGGAATGATAACCACCATAAATGCAGCTATCAGCATAAGCATTACGGGAGTAATCACGGTGTTGAGGTCTTCACTGCGGCTCGCAAGCGATGCAAACGCACCAAGCAGGAATGAATAAATAAAGAATGCAAGCAGGAAGAACAGCAGAGCATAAAGAACCGTATCCACAGGGAAGGCAAGCATATCGCGTATTTCTTTCGGCAGCTTGTCAAGCGGTACGGCTTTGAGAGATACAAGCGCGGTAGAAAGTATGAGCACCATCTGCGTAAGACCTGCAAGACCTGACCCGATCACCTTGCCGAACATAAGATGTGAGGGCTTCGCGCAGGTTATGAGCATCTCCATCGCCCTTGAATTCTTCTCTGATACAACACTCTGCGACACCATGCTGCCGTACATAATGATAGCCATATAAAGCATCATCATGAGTATATATGTAGAAAGATAGTTCTTGGTCTGGTCGGTACCCGTTGTGACTGTGTTGATCTTCGTTTCCGCATTTATTATCTTCATGCTGACGTCAGGAGCTATTCCGAGCTTTTCAAAGCTCAACGACTGGTATATCTCCTTTATGCAGCTTTGCACCATCTGGGATTCGACGCTGAGCAGAGAATTGTTCTTTGTGAAATATGTGACCGAAAGCGGCTCGTTTATCATAACGGCAAAAATATAATCTCCGCTGTTTATCTTGTCCTTTATGATCTCTGCGCTCTCATCGGTAAGCTCTATACTGTTAAAAGGATAGTTCTTCTCAAACATATCCTTTACTGTTTTGCTGCCGTTATACGCCTTGTCGCATACAGCTATAACAGGCTTCTCGCCATCCGGCATTTCTGCATTCTCCGAGCTTGTTGCCGACATTATTATACCCGGCAGAAAAGCCATCAAAACTATCAGCAGCATAAAGATAACGGTGGAAATAATGAACGACTTAGACTTAACGCAGCCAAGATATTCAAATTTAAGCACCTGAATTATATGTTTCATATTCCCGCCTCCGTATATTGAACAAAAATATCATTAAGCGACGGCTCACATACCCTGAACTCATCAATATCAAAATCGTTGTCTGACAGTTCCTTAAAAAGCCGGTTCTTGAATGCCGGATCCTTCAGCCTGACAACAATAGTATTTTCGTTCTCCTTGCTTTTATCTGCCGAAATTATGCTGCCGCTCATTTTCTGTATTATAAACGGTGCTATCTTGTCTGACTGTGCAGACGATATTGCTATTCTGTCTCTGGGGTAGCTTCTCTTTATCTCAGCTATCCTGCCGTCAAGCACGATATTTCCGCTGTTAAGTATAGATATGCTGTCGCAGAATTCCTCAACGTAATTCATCTGATGGCTCGAAAAAAGCACTACCGCACCATCGTCTATCATTTCCTTTATAACATCTTTAAGCAGCATTGCATTCACCGGGTCAAGACCCGAAAACGGTTCATCAAGAATGATTATTTCCGGCCTGCACATCAGCGTAGCCGCAAGCTGTATTTTCTGCTGATTGCCCTTGCTGAGAGTTTCCAGCTTTTTATTCTTGTATTCGCTCATTCCCATACGTTCAAGCCACTTCTCGCAGGCCTTCCTTGCTTCACTGCCCGACATACCCCTTAGCATCGCAAGATAAACAAGCTGCTCCGTTATCTGCTTTTTGGGATAAAGACCTCTTTCTTCGGGCATATATCCTATGCGTATCCTGCTGCGGTCTATCTGCCTGCCGTCTATCAGCACTCTGCCGTTATCCGGATAAAATACGCCCATAACAATACGGATTGTCGTGGTTTTTCCTGCGCCGTTTCTGCCAAGAAGTCCATGTGCCGAACCGCTTTTGGCTGAAAAGGTAATATTTTTAAGGACCTCCTTTTCACCGAAGCTCTTATATATTTCCTTTATGTTCAGCTCCATAAATTTTCATTCCTCCTTGCTTTGATTTCTGTGTAAAATTATATCAGCAATAAAAATCATTGTCAAGTTTTTCTTTGGTCATGGTGGCTTTCAAGTGAAAGCCACCTGTCTCGCCTGTCGGCCCGGTCGGCGTTCTTCCTTACGGCAGAGGTGTCCATCGGACACCTCGTACCACCCGAAAGCTGATTTGTAGCTTCAAGAAACATCCGCGCCCCCGAAAGCTGTACTTAATTTAAAAGTGAAAAGTTAAAATAATAAATCAGCGTCTGCTAAAGGAGTTTTTGCAAAGCACTGCTGATGCACCTGCTTCTACGGCAATTACTGCCGAATGAGCAAAAAGGAGCGACACCAACCCACTAACGCCGTTGTTTGATAGTCGTATGGAGCGGGAACGGCAGCTTGCCGCCGCAGGCTCTGTACCGATGAAAACAACCCCTGCCTTTTGAGGAAACGATTATCAATTATCAAAATCAATCTGATACAACACATATAACATAATAAGTACGATCGTTTTTTATATCAAATTATTGATATAATATTCCCAAAAAGCAGATACATCGGATATGCTTATGAAATATTAATACCAAAGATTTTTTGAAAAATCTCTTGACCTGAGTGCGATTTTATTGTATAATATTCTTGTTTGCTGGAATAACTCAGTTGGTAGAGTACCTCACTCGTAATGAGGAAGTCGAGGGTTCGAGTCCCTTTTCCAGCTCTCAGAAATGGGCGGTCAATGAAGTAATATTGTCTGCTCTACGGCGGGAGGTTCGTGCATGGTGCGAACCTCCTTGCCGCAATTCGTTTCGATTATCCTCTGATAGACACACAAAGAATTGTATGCCTGTCAGAAGATAATCTATGGACAGACGATTATCTTCTAAGCATCACAAGACTATTTTATCCTACAAAAAGGTTCAGCGATAACCAGCCCACGCAATGCAGCGATTTATGGGTCTTGCACAAAGAGTGTCTCCCGACTTTCAATGTTTAGCTTTTCGCTTACTTTGATTTGTGTATTAAACAGGAACAAGTCCTTACCCGGTACTGAAAGGTAGCAATCAGAGGTTTGGTAAACTGTGGACTGATTGGCTTGCTCGTTCCGAAACACATCGGAAGTTATGGCACGGCAGGAGCCGACACCCGTGTGGGTATAACTGTTATTCAGGAACCTATGTATCTTTGTCTTGTTGCTTGTATTCAGTTTTGATAAGAGCAAATCAGGGGTTGGTTGTCTTTGCTCTTATGTCAGCACACAGTTTGGGTTCTGTATGCTCGCACAAAAACAAAAAAATATGCCAAGTCTTAACACCTTGATCGTTTCTCGCTCGAAAAGGTATTCTGACTTGACATAATCCCTAAAATAGGCTATAATTAGCCCATAGAACGGCATTCATAAGTCGTGAGGTATCTGCTAAATACCTTCCGGCGGATGCCCATCGGTTGTCTGCAAACAACGGGTGGGCTGTGGATGTCTTTTTTATTTTGTTTGCATCAACAGCATCATACACTAAATTTTTGTTTTTGTAATGGTACTATACACACTACAAAGGGGATAACAACAATGAGTTATGATGAAAAAGCAAAAGCACGAATGGTAAAATATATGCAGTCCAAAAGAGAATCACTGCGGCTGAACCTGCCGTTAGGAACAAAAGACTTATGGAAAGACTATGCCGCCGATTACGGAATGAGCGTGACTGAACTGATCACGAAACTGATCGAAAAAGATATGAAGGAACACAATTGGTCCGGCGGTGTCGGCTTCAAATTGAAATAATGGGGCTTGAAGCCCCAAAAAACATATCCACACAATGGTACTGCATTATGACAGAGGAATAATCCGTGGTCAGGTAAAACATTTTTCAATGAGGTGAAACAGACTCCAATTCACTCCAACATACTTCAATTAAACAGTAGGCTCGAACAAAAATATAGTTGAAGGTTGATTCAAATGCTTTTCGCAAACGATTATAATGACAATAAAATACATATTGAAGAAACGCAAAGCAATCAGACGTACTATTGCCCTTACTGCGGGACGCCTTTGATTGTGAAAAAAGGTGATATTCGTCAGCATCATTTTGCACACAGCAACAGACATCAATGTACTGATTTGTGGGAACAGAATCACTCTTATGATATGTCAATATGGCACAACGAGTGGCCACGGAAATCAATTTTCAAAAAAGAGAAAGTGTGATATAATAGAATTTATGAAAAATAACGGAATAACAGAATACTTCGAAGAAGTAGAAATCACCAG
>CADCKR010000042.1 GCA_902802105.1 uncultured Ruminococcus sp. | reverse complement strand
ATCATTTCAATAATGCAAATTATGTGACTAAAGTTGATCATCTGTGTTCAGAACGGCACACTTTTAATTTTCTTTTAAAGAAAGTTGATTTCCGTGGGCAGCTTGCCGGGGGGGTTGCAATTCTAAGAAAGATATACTATAATATAGGATAGAGGAAAATGCTGGTTTTTTGTGCGGCCGGAATCGTCCGGGTGTACATAAACTGCACCTATAATAAAGGAGGATACGGATGAATAAGGAAGAAAAACTTGACGCTCTTGATAAGGCAAGAACAAGCATCGCAGCATCTTTGGGCAATAAACGGCTTGCAATGCTCTTCGATGACGGAGCGTTTACCGAAATTGACGCTTTTGCAGGTTCGGCAGCCGGATTTGCAGAGGTAAGCGCAGCTCACGGCACAGTTGACGGCATCGGCGTATATGCCTATGCACAGAATACTGATTTCTCCGGCGGCGCTATGTCTAAGGCTCAGGCTGCTAAGATAAGAAAAATATATGACCTCGCACTTAAAACAGGTGAACCTGTCGTGGCGATCTATGACTCGGTGGGCGGCAGACTTGACGAGGGCGCTGAGCTTCTCGCTGCCTATGGCGATGTTATGCGCTGCTCAAATCAGCTCTCAGGAGTTGTGCCGCAGATATCGGTGGTTCTGGGCAAGTGCTTAGGTACTCAGGCGCTTATAGCCGTTTGCGCGGATATCGTTATAATGTCTGAAAAAGCTGAGATGTCTATAGACACCTCAGGCAATGACGCTTCCGCTGATAAGGCAGCAAAGAACGGAACTGCACATATTATCGCAAAGGATGACGAGGAGGCTCTCGCAAAAACAAGAGCCCTTATCTCCGTACTCCCGCAGAATAACCTCTCGCCTGCCTGCGTGGCTTATGACAGCATCGGCGCACAGGGCGCTGTAAATGAAAATATGTCTGCACGTGACGCCGCAAAGGCTATCGCAGATGAGGACAGCCTTGTTGAGCTTCAGGCAGCTTTCGGAAATTCCGCATTCACGGCGCTTGCAACCGTCAACGGCACTACTGTCGGCCTTACTGCGCTCGAGGGCAAAGAACTCGACTGCAAGTCATGCGCCAAGGCCGCAAGATTCGTGCGTTTCTGTGATTCGTTCAGTATGCCTGTCATAACCCTTGTAAATGCCGAAAAATTCGCCTGTATCAAGGGCGCGGCAAAGCTTTCAAGCGCTTATGCAGAGGCTACCTGCGCTAAGGTGACCGTAATTACCGGAGACGCCTTCGGCGCTGTATATATCGCAGCAGCAGGCACAGGCGCGGCAGCCGACATGACATACGCATGGCCGGATGCATCCGTTTCTGCCCTCACACCGGAGGCCGCAGCAGTTATAATGTTAGGCGATGACTTCGGCGGCAAACTGAAAGGCTCAAAAGACCCGCAGAAGGACAAGGCCGCAATTATCGCTGATTACAAGTCCTCTGAGCTTAATGCAATGAAGGCCGCTGCTGCCGGATATGTTGACAGCATCATAGACCCCGCTCAGACACGTGATGCAGTTAACGGCGCAATAGAGATGCTCTGCAACAAGAGAGTGTCTACCCTGCCGAAAAAGCACTGCAACTCTTTGTGATATGCTCCATATCAACCTGATATATTTATTGACCGAAAGGAATGTAGGATAATGAAAAATCTGAAGATAACCGTAAACGGTGTCGTATATGACGTACAAGTTGAAGAGGTCGAAGGCTCCGCTGCTTCTGCTCCTGCCGCTGCCGCTGCTCCCGCTGCACCAAAGGCTGCTCCGGCTGCTGCGCCCAAGGCCGCTGCTGCCGCTGAGGGCGAGCCGGTGAAGTCGCCTATGCCCGGAACAATACTCAATGTTCCCGTAAAGGCAGGGCAGGCAGTAAAATCCGGAGATGTGCTCGTTGTGCTTGAAGCTATGAAGATGGAAAACGAGATAAAGGCAGGCCGTGACGCAGTAGTTGCAAGCGTGGCTGTAACCAAGGGCGAATCCGTTGATACCGGAGCTGTCCTTGTAACTCTGAAATGACGCCGCGCAGGAAAGGAGCATTGCATTATGGCAAAGAAAATACAGATCACCGAAACGGTGCTGCGTGACGCGCATCAGTCGCTCATCGCAACAAGAATGCCGCTTTCGGATATGCTGCCCATTCTGCCGCAGCTTGACGAGATAGGCTTCTATTCTCTTGAATGCTGGGGCGGCGCTACGTTTGATTCCTGCATACGCTTTCTTAATGAGGATCCCTGGGAAAGACTGAGGGTAATACGCAAAAACTGCCCCAAAACAAAGCTGCAGATGCTTTTCAGGGGACAGAATATGCTCGGCTATCGTCACTACGCCGATGATGTGCTTGAATATTTCGTTCAGCGTTCTGTCGCAAACGGCATAGACGTTATCAGGATATTCGACGCGCTAAACGACATAAAGAACCTGAGCACCGCTATCAAGGCCGCAAAAGCCGCTAAAAAAGAGAACCCCAATGTTGAAGCTCAGGTAGCAATAAGCTATACGACAGGCCCTATCTTCACAACGCAGTATTATGTTGATTATGCAAAGCGCATAGAGGAAGCCGGAGCCGATTCGATATGCATAAAGGATATGGCTGCCCTGCTCACGCCCTATTATACGGCTGAGCTTGTAAAGGCTGTAAAGGATGCAGTAAATATACCCGTACAGCTGCACACACACTATACGTCCGGTCTTGCTTCGATGTGTCTGTTAAAGGCTATCGAAAACGGCTGCGACAGGATAGATACGGCTATGTCGCCGCTTGCAAACGGCACATCACACGCGCCTACAGAGTCTATGGTGGCTGCGCTGCAGGGAACAGAATATGATACAGGCATCGACCTTGTAAAGCTCTCTGAGATAAGGGAATACTTTATGGGGCTGCGCGAAAAATACATCAAGAGCGGTCTGCTCGATCCCAAGATGCTTGCTGCCGATGCAAAGGCGCTCATCTATCAGGTACCCGGCGGAATGCTCTCGAACCTGCTCAAGCAGCTCAAAGACGCCGGCAAGGCCGACAAGCTTACCGAAGTGCTCGAAGAGGTGCCCAAGGTAAGAAAGGACGCCGGATATCCGCCGCTTGTAACGCCCACCTCTCAGATAGTCGGCACACAGGCAGTATTCAATGTGCTTTTCGGCAAGTACAAGAACTGCAGCGGTCAGTTCAAGGATCTTGTTGCCGGAAAATACGGCACCACGCCTGTCCCGATAGACCCTGATTTCAGGAAGAAGATAATAGGTGACGAAAAGCCTGTCACGTGCAGACCTGCCGATCTTCTTGAGCCTGAGCTCGAAAAGCTGAGGGCTGAGATACCGCAGTGGATAGAGCAGGAAGAGGACGTTCTTACCTATGCGCAGTTCCCGCAGGTAGCCCCCAAGTTCTTCAAGGCTCGCCGTGACGCGCGCATCGGCATAAACCCCGAAGCCGACCTTAAAAATAAGCTCCACCCCGTCTGACAGCCGCTGTAAAATCCAATAACAATACAAGAAGAAGTAACCTCTCTGTCTGCAAAAGCGGAGCGGTTACTTTTTTAAAGTTAAGGCAACACCGCACAAAGACCGCTGATGCTCCCTGTTCAGCTGAGATCATCATAGCTTTCATCAAGCATACCGGTGCTTTCGTATTCGTCGATATCGTATGCAGGCTCATAGCTGTAAGGTTTGAGGTTATGCCCTGCAGCGGTGTCGTCACGCAGCCACATATTAATGTATCCGATAACAGTATTTTTTGTGCCCTGCTTTTGTGGATTGGCAATAAGATAACTGCGCATCTTGTCAAGAGAAAGATCTATATTAAGTTTATTGTATTTGTGTGTAAGTTCATCGTAAATGTCCTTAGTAAGTTCAAAAAAACCGTCACGGCATGGCAGACGCATGACAATTACCTGCTTTTTTTCGGGTCTGCCTGCGGCTTTCGTTTCCTCTCCTTTGCTTATGTTTGATTTGCTTTCGTTTGATTTGCTTTCGTTTGATTTGCTTTCGTTTGATTTACTTTCGTTTGGTTTGCTTTCGTTTGCTGTACTTTCGTTTGGTTTGCTTTCCTCTGCTTTACACACATTTACTTTAATTTCTTTGCTTTTATTTTCTTTACTTTCCTTTAGGGAGTTATTCCCGGAATAACCCTCGTTTTTCCCGGAATAATTATCGGTATGAACGCTATTGTGATAAATTTCCTCGTATTCCCGAATAGAGGTATTATTATCTGTGCTGTAGTCAGGTGCGCTGTTCTTGTCTGTGCCATTCTTTGGTGCACTGCTCCGTTTATCGGTCCGGCGCTTTCCTGCATCGTTTGATGCGCCGCAGTTTATAAAGGTGATAAAATCATAGGTTTCCTCATCCGTAAGCAGCCAGAATTTTTTGTCTATGTTTATGCAGCGCTTCCTGCCGGCTTCACGCTTTGCCTCCTGATATCTTAGCTGCTGCGAGCGTGATGCAAGAAAAACACCGTCCTCAGCTTCGATGCTCACAAGCAGTGAACGCGACACCATATAGCTTACCATCTCTGCCGCCTTTTCCTCTTCAATGACGAAAAAGCCCGAAATATCACAGATAAGGTCGTCATCACATAAAAGCGAATAGCCGTTCTTGTATATTTCACAAATGATATAAAGGTATACCGATACGCCAACAGCCCCGAACTTCGTTTGAAGGCGCTTTATCTTTCTGTCGGAAAAGAAATCGGTATCCAGCGGAAAATAATCAAGGTTTTCCTTGTGCGGTCTTGCCATAGTGTTTACCTCCTGCAAATAGTATTTTTCACCCTTCAGCATAATGCACCGCAATTCGACCTCTAAAGGTATAATTAAGGTAAGATTTTTTTATTATTTATTGTCAATTATTTTATTGTCAGCTATTGAAAAACTGAACAAAATATTATAAAATATTAAGTGACGGCATATTGCCGATGAATGCCCCACGACTGCGGATGCGGTCAGAATATATCTGAAAGGAAGTTTTGAAAATGAACTATCTTAACAAGAAAACAGTCGAAGATATTGATGTTGCAGGCAAGAAGGTTCTTGTTCGCTGCGATTTCAACGTACCCTTTGACGGAGAAGGCAACATTTCCGACTCAAAGCGTATTGACGAGGCTCTCAAAACGATCAAGTATCTCGTAGACCATAAGGCAAAGGTCATACTCTGCTCACATCTTGGCCGTCCGAAGGGCGAGTTCAACATGAAGTACTCTCTTGCTCCTGTAGCTGCTTATCTTTCCAAGGCTCTCGGCTTTGAGGTAAAGATGGCTGCTGACGTTGTTGGCGAGAGCGCTCAGAGCATCGCTGCTTCTCTCCAGGACGGCGAGGTCGAGCTTATCGAGAACGTCCGTTTCCACAAGGAAGAGGAAAAGAACGATCCCGAGTTCGCAAAGAAGCTTGCTTCTCTTGCTGAGATCTATGTAAACGATGCATTCGGCACAGCTCACAGAGCACACGCTTCTACAGCAGGCGTTGCAGACTATCTCCCTGCTGTTTGCGGCTACCTCATTCAGAAGGAAATCTCTGTAATGGGTACAGCTCTTGCAGACCCCAAGAGACCCTTCGTTGCTATTCTCGGCGGCGCTAAGGTTTCTGACAAGATCGGTGTTATCACAAACCTTCTTGATAAGGTAGATACACTCATCATCGGCGGCGGCATGGCTTATACATTTATGAAGGCTCTGGGCTATTCCACAGGTACATCTATCTGCGAGCTTGACAAGGTAGAGCTTGCTAAGGATATTATGGAGAAGGCTAAGGAGAAGGGCGTTACATTCCTTATCCCTGAGGACACAGTTGTTGCTCAGGAGTACAAGGCTGACGCTGCATTCAAGGTAGTTGATTCCGACAAGATCGAGGCTGACTGGATGGGTCTTGATATCGGTCCCCGCACAAGAGAAAAGTTCGCAAACGCTCTCAATGGTGCAGGCACAGTTGTATGGAACGGTCCTATGGGCGTTTCTGAGTGGGAAAACTTCGCAGCAGGTACTATCTCTGTAGCCAAGGCTGTAGCAGAGAGCGGCGCTATCTCCATCATCGGCGGCGGCGACAGTGCAGCTGCTGTTGAAAAGCTCGGCTATGCAGACAGAATGACCCACATCTCAACAGGCGGCGGCGCATCTCTCGAATTCCTCGAGGGTAAGGTTCTTCCCGGCATTGCTTGCCTTAACGAGAAATAATGAATGGTGAATTGACTCGCCGTTCCTTATTCTGCTGTTCTTAATATCGTATGGATGAAGGGGTGGGGCAAAACTCACCCCTTTGTTTATGTCAGGAGGTCTGTCAGGGGGGCTGTCAGGGGGGCTTTTGCGAAAAAGCCCCCCCGACACCCCCGAAAACGGTGTTTTCCAAGTGTCTCAGCAGGCGGCAAGGATTCCAGAAAACCCCCCGACACCCCCGAAAACGGTGTTTTCCAAGTGTCTTAACAAAGGTAAGTTTATTAAGCTGAACAAGCCAAAATTCGGCGGCGGAAGATTTGAGAAAGCCCCCCGACACCCCCGAAAACGGTGTTTTCCAAGTGTCTCAGCAGGCGGCAAGTATTCCGCTTAACAAATCAAAAACAGCATCAGAAGATTTGAGAAAGCCCCCCGACACCCCCGAAAACGGTGTTTTCCAAGTGTCTTAACAAAGGTAAGTTTATTAGCTGAACAAGCCAAAATTCGGCGGTTTTAGGAAGGGTTTCCCCCGAATAACTCACCGGTGCGAAAGGGTTTCCCTTGAATAACTTACCGGTGCGAAAGAGTTTCCCCCAGCGTAACCACATGGTGTAAGTTTTATAAAAATATAACATTAATAACATTAATTAAAAAGGAGAAGATCATAATGAACAAGGAACTCAGACAGGCAATAATCGCAGGCAACTGGAAAATGAACAAGACACGCCCCGAAGCAAGAGCACTCATCGAGGAGCTGAAGCCCATCGCAGCAGAGGCAACCTGCGGCGTAGTTATCTGCGTACCGTTTACAAACCTTGAAACAGCTGTTGAGCTTACCAAGGGCACAAACATCAAGGTAGGCGCAGAGAATGTACACTTTGAGGAAAAGGGCGCATTCACGGGCGAGATATCCGCAGCAATGCTCACAGAGATCGGCGTTGAGTACGTTATCATCGGTCACAGCGAGAGAAGACAGTACTTCGGCGAAACAGACGAGACAGTAAACAAGAGAACAAAGGCTGCTCTCAAAGCTGGCCTCAAACCCATCGTGTGTGTCGGCGAGCTGCTCTGGGAGCGTGAGTGCAACATCACAGAGGAAGTTATCGCTCGTCAGATCAAGCTTGACCTCTACGATGTAAGCGCTGAGGACGTTAAGAAGACAGTTATCGCTTATGAGCCTGTATGGGCTATCGGCACAGGCAAAACAGCTTCTGCCGCTCAGGCTCAGGAAGTTTGCGCATTCATCCGCGCAACTCTTGCAAAGCTTTACAGCAAGGAGGTCGCAGACGCAGTTACCATTCAGTACGGCGGATCAATGAACCCCGGCAATGCTGCCGAGCTTGTTGCTCAGCCCGATGTTGACGGCGGACTTATCGGCGGCGCATCACTCAAGGCTGCTGATTTCGGCGTACTCCTCAAGGCTGCAAGCGAAGGCTGAGCCAATGATCGGCAGCGTTGCCGATTCAAGAGGTAAACTGAGTATGAAAAGAAAAATATTTGCGCTTGTTCTGGCGTGTGCGCTTGCATCTTCGGCTATGGCAGGCTGCGGCGGCAATGACAAGACGAACTCTTCTGTTCCTGCCGCCGATTCCGGCGCTGTAACCGAAAGCCGGATAGGCTCTTACAGCAAGGTAGTACAGTATGTTGGCAGCAAGCCTGTTTATTGTGCCGGAAGCAGGGTGTTTATCATAAATGATGACGATACCTGCACCATCACTCAGGTCGGCAACGGCGTTCAGTACGATGCACAAAAAGCAAGCGACAAGGCTCCGAACGATTTCGGGTTCTCTGTTGCTTCAAACAGTCTTACCGATACTGATGCTTACGGTACTTATTTTGACAACAGCGGCGACATTTATCACTGGGATCTTACCGACCCCGAAGCCATAAAAGAAAATGTGCTTTATTCTCAGGATAAGGTCATTGAAAGCATAAGTCAGAAGGCGGCCGGTCTGGGGCTTGACGCTGCATCGGCTGAAAAGATGGTTTCTGACAGCATAACGGATATGCTTTCAGGCAGCAGCTTTCTTGACGGCGGTGACGGCTTTCTTTACAAGACGGTAAACGCTTTTGTGGAAAATCAGGATGCGGCTCCGGTCGCATTCTGCGTTATGTCGATATCAAGAAACGGCGACAGCATTGATTTTGTCGGTGACATCCGCGCAGGCTCCCTGGCAGTAGGCAGCGGCTTCATGTATTACTATGACGGCGGCTATACCTACGACAAGACTACAGGTGAGGTAAGTCTCGACAGCTCCAAGGCAGGACTTTACCGCTCGCTTACCGACGGTTCGGGTAAGACTGCTCTCATCAGCGGTATGCAGGCAACAACATCATACGGAAACTGGGCTGACAAAATGAAATATACTCTCATAAATATGAGAGTTATAAACACAGAGGTATTCTACATCGACAATTCCGAAAACGGCGACCATTGCCTGTATAAGATAAGCACCGACGGCGGTACTCCCGAAAAAGTATCGGAGCACAAGTGCGCCGACTATTATTACAACAGGGCTGCAATGAAGCTGTATTATTTCGATGCAGAGGAGCATGGGCGGTCTGTTGTTTATGAAAAGGACATGAACTCCGGTGCCGAAAGGGCGCTGTTTATAAAGCGTGATGCATATACCAGCGGCGAAACTATGGGCGTATGCGGAGATAACCTCTATATCGCAGATGCAAGCCGCTTCGGAGCTCCCGACATTACCGCAGACACAGTTGACAGTGAACCGCGCCGTACTGTATCCGGCCAAAGATACAACCTGAAAACAGGAGAACTTGAAAACCTTTACTGCACTGTCTCTTATGCCGACCTGAAGCTTGAGGGCGACAGCTATGTATATAAAGGTCCTGCGGATAATTATATTTTCTGGGAGAAGCAGGAGCCTGAGAGCACTGCTGACGGTACAGCGGTATACTGACAGGATAAATTATTTCACAAGCCGTCGTTTCCGGCGGCGGAACGGAGTAAACTGATATGAAAAAACCATTGATATTAATGATACTTGACGGCTTTGGCATTGGCACCAATTTTGGCAATGCTATCCGTGAGGCAAACAAGCCCAACATGGAAAAAATATTTTCGCAGAACCCCACTACGCTTATAGCCGCTTCCGGAATGGACGTTGGTCTGCCGGACGGTCAGATGGGCAACAGTGAGGTAGGCCACACCAACATGGGCGCAGGACGTGTAGTATATCAGGAGCTTACAAGAATAAGCAAGGCTATCAAAGACGGCAAGATATATGAGAACGAGGTGCTTGTAAAGGCAATGAAGAACGCTGCCGAGGACGGCAAGGCTCTCCACGTGATGGGTCTGCTCTCTCCGGGCGGTGTGCATAGCCATATAACACACATCTACGGCGTTATCGAGATGGCAAAGAAGATGGGAGTCAAAAATGTATGGCTGCACACCTTCCTTGACGGCCGTGACGTGCCGCCCTCAAGCGCAAAGGATTATATGGCCGAAGCCAAGGCAAAGCTTGAAGAAATAGGCGTAGGCAGGATCGCAACCGTTCACGGACGCTACTATGCTATGGACAGAGACACCAACTGGGACAGAGTGGAAAAAGCCTATGCTGCTCTTGTATACGGTGAGGGCGTAAAGGCTGACGACCCCGTGCAGGCTGTAGCTGATTCCTATGCAAACGGCGTTACGGATGAATTTGTTGTGCCTGTTGTATGCGCAGAGAATGCAGTGATCAAGTCTGGCGACAGCGTTATCTTCTGCAATTTCAGGCCCGACCGTGCAAGAGAGATCACCCGTACTCTTGTAGACCCCGATTTCAGCGGCTTTGAGCGCAGATACGGCTTCTTCCCGCTGAATTATGTATGCATGACTCAGTATGATGCGACAATGCCGAATGTAGAGATAGCATTCAAGCCGCAGTCGCTTGTAAACACCTTTGGAGATTACATTTCCTCAAAGGGTCTTACTCAGCTGAGAATAGCCGAAACAGAAAAGTACGCTCATGTAACCTTCTTCTTCAACGGCGGTGTTGAGAAGGTAAGCGAAGGCGAAGACAGGTGTCTTATCCCTTCGCCGAAGGTTGCCACATACGACCTCCAGCCCGAAATGAGCGCCTACGAGGTGACAAAAAACGCTGTTGAGAAGATAGAGAGCGGCAAGTATGATGTTATTATCCTCAATTTTGCCAACTGCGACATGGTCGGCCATACAGGCGTATTTGATGCGGCAGTAAAGGCTGTTGAAGCCGTTGACGATTGTGTAGGTCAGGTAGTAAATGCCATCACAAAGATGGACGGTATCGCGCTCATCACCGCAGACCACGGCAATGCAGACAAGATGATCGAAGAGGACGGTTCGCCCTTTACAGCGCACACTACAAACCTTGTACCGTTCTGCATTGTAAATCATCCCTGCATTCTCCGTGACGGCGGCCGTCTTGCGGATATCGCTCCCACAATGCTCCAGCTTCTCGGTCTGCACCAGCCCGAAGAAATGGACGGCAAAACACTTATAAGATAAATTAATCCGGCGGCAAGCTGCCGCACCCTTGTCCGCTCCGCTCGTTTACACTCGCTTTGTTCTCCTCATTCTTTAGTCATTCCCGTAGAAGCAGGTATATTCCCGGTCTTTTGCCGAAACTTCTTTAGCAGACGCTAATTTACTTGCCGCCCGTAGAAGCTGGTGTATTCGTGGTCTTTTGCCGAAACTTCTTTAGCAGACGCTGATTTACTTGCCGCGGCGGTACTAACTAAGGTATGAGCAAGACAGGCAGCGAATTGGGTGCGGCAGCTTGCCGCCCGTAGAAGCTGGTGCATTCGCGGTCTTTTGCCGAAACTTCTTTAGCAGACGCTGATTTACTTGCCGCGGCGGTACTAACTAAGGTATGAGCAAGACAGGCAGCGAATTGGGTGCGCAGCTTGCCGCCCGTAGAAGCTGGTGCATTCGCGGTGCTTTGCAAAAACCTCTTTTACAGACACTGGTTTATTCGCCGCCCGTAGAAGCAGGTGTATTCGCGGTGCTTTGCAAAAACTTCTTTAGCAGACACTAATTTACTTGCCGCCCGTAGAAGCAGGTATATTCCCGGTCTTTTGACGAACATTCTTTTACAGACACTGGTTTATTCGCCGCGGCGGTACTAACTAAGGTATGAGCAAGACAGGCAGCGAATTGGGTGCGCAGGCTCTGCGCCGGCTCACCTTGGGGGGTGAATAGATTTGAATGAAATATTTTGCCCGGGATGCGGCGGAAAGGTGTGCGACTTCGTGACCTTCTGCCCAAACTGCGGCTTCAATATCAAAAGCTTTCGCAAAAAGACAAGAGACCAGCAGATGGGTGACTATTTCAGGAAAATGTACAGCCATGCACCCAAAAATGACGAAGGCTTTGCTAAAAGTGAAAATGATGAGGCGGATGTTTTCACCGCTTCGCAGGATATCGCGGCTTTCCCTAAAAGCTCCGGCTATCCCGCAGTCAATAATGATACAGTGCAGTATGGGGACGGCTTTTTGCTTTCCTCCGCCAATGCCGCGAACAAAAAGAAAATGAGCAGAAAAAGCCGCTTCTTTCTGCTCGTTACGCTGATAATCCTGCTTCCGTGTCTTGCGGCTGTGCTGATATTTTCAATGGTGATAAGCCAGAACAAGGAAGACGATGTTAAGGCACAGCGCGCCTCCAGGCTCTCACTCAGCCGTGAAAATAATCAGACTGTCACGATAGAGCCGGGTGTTATCAGATATGTAGACAATGATTCGGTGCGGTGCACATTCAAGTCAAATACGGACGACCATATTTTCGCTGTCGTGAACAACGGCACCTCGGATAACAACAGAGCAGACAGCCTTTCTTTTGTGAGTATGCAGTACGGCACCGGCGAATATATGGGGCGCCCTGAAATGAAAATCGAGGGTTATGTTGAATGTGACGACAGCATAAACATGAAAAGCATCAATACAGGCTACAAGTTCATCAAGCTTTCTGATGATC
The DNA here is from genome assembly GCA_902802105.1 of uncultured Ruminococcus sp. Classification (GTDB taxonomy): domain Bacteria; phylum Bacillota; class Clostridia; order Oscillospirales; family Acutalibacteraceae; genus UBA1213. Next base: position 14,203 of record CADCKR010000042.1, on the reverse strand, counting down.
TTGGCACGAATTGCGAAGTATCTTTTACCATCGTGTTTGACCAGGAGTGTGACGGGCTGTTTATTTACGATGTCGATTTCTCAGACACAAGAGCTTCATGCAGGGCTTTGGCTGTCCCTGTAAGGTACGGCAAGTGCGTAGCCGTTGTTAACTGCAGTGAAATATCAGATACCGGCAGCTTCAGCGCAACGCTTGTGCCAAAGGGCTTTGTGCCGAATGATGATGAGATATACCTTACAGAGAGAGTCGATAGTGATGACGTATTTTTCTACGGTTATGACCAGCAATACACCTCTGTGGTAAATCATACTGCGGATATATCGCATTATCTTGAGGACAGCGGAGGTATTGTTTTGTATCAGTATGAAAATACAAAAGACTATGAAGCCTATCAGAACGGCATCATTGAAAGATCCGGCTTCTCCTTTGTAAAGGATCCTCAGAATGTTAATGTGTTTATTATTGAGGAATACTTCGGAAGTTATATTGCCTCTCCTGAATATATGATCACCTTTTTCGGCAGGATAAAAATAAAATAAGGCAATACCGCACAAAGATAGTGCAAGCAGATGTGGTGCTAAGCCGTTAGGCGGTCTTTGTGCGGTGTTGCCATAAGTAAAGGCACCGGCGCATGATAAAATGCATCGGTGCCTGTTTTTTTGGTTATGCAGTAATAATTTCCGCAGATATCGCATTATTTGACAGACGATTCTTTCAGGCTGTCGTCAAGGATAGTTTCAAAGTACTTGGCGGCGTTCTCGCAGTCGGGCGCAACAACGACAAGCATATACGGGTAATGCACTGCAACGGAGGATGTCGGCTGAGCCGCGCTCACGCCGGGGTCGGTGGGAGTTTTGCCGCCGAGATAGCTGCTTACAGCGGCCGCCATCGGAGCACTCGCCTCTTCGTCCTTTAGCTTGAAGCACGCAAGCTCCGTTTCGGTGCCTGAACGTCCCGATATGTACATAGCGCAGTCGGTTATGGTATTTTCCGGAATTTCATAGTATCGTGATATATTTTGTTTGGATATCGGCGTAAGGTTATTGTAATTCATTTTTTTGGCAACACGTGAGACCACCTCATCGACTGTCAGCGTGAGGCTGTTTTTTTGCATACTCCGACGCTGACTGCTGAACAGTAATATCACTGTAACGGCCGTAGATATGAATATTATAGAAAGTACAATAGTTGTAAGTATAATATTTCGTTTTATTGAAGATTTTTTCATAAATTCACCTCACAGGCAGGGAATAGCGTCATATTTAAGACCAATATAATTATATGATTTTATACTGCTATTTTCAACTACAATATTGTAACACTTGCAAAAATTTTATTCCAGGTAAATTGATTTCAGTGCATATCGCTTAAAGTTCTTGCCTTTTATGGATAAATTTGTTATAATATAATCAATTATATTGTTTGACATACCGGAGAAGCCTTCGACAGGAACCTTTCTCCGGCATGATAGAATGAAAGGTTGAGTGCTTTGAGCGATAAGAAAAAAGAGGATAACACCGATCTTGACGAAAAGGTGAAAAAACCGGATAAACACCGTAAACAAGAAAAAGTGCCAAAAGCTTCCAAAACCGAAAAAACAGAAAGATCAGAAAAAAACGAAAAGACTGACAAACCTGAAAAGACTGATAGATCCGAAAAGCAGACTAAACCCGAAAAGGCTGAAAAGACGGAAAAAAATGAAAAGGCCGTCAAACAGCCAAAGACCGTAAAAGGCAGAAAAAACGGCGGCTCAAAGACCAATGCGGCGCTGACACCCGTGAAGCTGTATTCTCCCGCGGAATTTCCGTTCCATAACAGAGAGCTTAGCTGGATGGACTTCAACAGCCGTGTGCTGGAGGAGGCATTTGAAAAGGACAATCCTGTGCTGGAAAGAGTGAAGTTCCTTGCAATAACCGCTTCCAACCTTGACGAGTTCTTTATGGTGCGTGTTGCCGGAGTGATGGACAGAATGCACTCCAAGGCTACAGCGCCGGACGATTCGGGCATGACTCCGGTGCTGCAGTTTGAATGCCTCAGCCAGAGAATACATGAGTTTGCCAAAAAGCAGTATTCCTGCCTGCACCGCTCAATAATCCCGGCACTGAAAAAGCATAAGCTGAGGTTCCTCACGATAAAGGAGCTGAACAAGACGCAGAAGCAGCAGGTGGATGAGCATTTTGAAAAGTTCATCTTTCCGGTGCTCACGCCGCTTGCGGTAGATACCTCTCGCCCGTTTCCTCTGCTTGCAAACAAAAGCCTGAATATTGCCGTGCGTTTGCAGCGTGACGGCGAGGATATCTTCGCCGTGGTGCAGGTGCCCTCTATAATACCGAGGTTCTTTGAGGTAAAGTCGGAGCAGGGCCGAGCCTTCGTTTTGCTTGAGGATATAATCATCAGCAGGCTTTCGGAGCTTTTTGAGCTTTATGCGATACAGGCGTGGTGCCCGTTCCGCATAACGAGGGATTCCGACCTTGACATTGACGAGGATGCCGACGACCTTCTTGTTGAGATCGAGCATTCTCTGAAAAAGCGTCAGCGCGGCGATCCGGTGCGTCTTGAAATAATCTCAAAGTGCGATAGCGCGCTAAAGCAGTTCCTTATAGATATGTTAGACGTTGAAGATCAGGAGATATACGAGGTTTCGGGACCGCTTGATCTTACCTTTTTCTCAAAGTTCGGCGGTCTTGACGGTATGGATCAGCTTCGCTTTGCACCCATCGTTCCGGTAAGCCCTCCGGCGGACTTTTTCGGCTATGATGATATATTCGAGGCTATCCGCGCCAAGGACAGGATGGTGCATCATCCCTACGAGAGCTTTGACAGTGTAGTAAAGTTCATAAATCAGGCGGCAAACGACAGCGATGTTCTTGCCATAAAGCAGACTCTCTATCGTGTAAGCGGAAATTCACCCATAATTGCGGCGCTTATAAAGGCAGCCGAAAACGGCAAGCAGGTCACGGTGCTTGTAGAGCTGAAAGCCCGCTTTGACGAAGAAAACAACATCGGCTGGGCAAAGAAGCTGGAAAAAGCCGGATGTCATGTAATATACGGTCTTGCAGGACTGAAAACGCACTGCAAGATACTTTTGGTCGTGCGCCGTGAGCAGGACGGCATACGCAGATATCTGCACATGGGCACAGGCAACTATAACGACATTACCGCGCGTTTTTATACTGATATCGGGCTGTTTACCTGTGACGAGCGCTTCGGCGAGGATGCTTCATCGCTTTTCAATGTTATCACAGGCTATTCAACGCCGCCTGTCTACAACAAGATGAAGGTAGCGCCTACCGGACTGAGAAAGTTTTTTGTTGAGATGATAGAAAACGAGACGGAAAACGCCAAGGCAGGGCTGCCCTCCGGCATAACCGCAAAGGTAAACTCACTTGTTGATCCGGAGATAATAAGGCTGCTTTACAAGGCGTCGCAGGCAGGCGTCCGGATAACCCTGATAGTTCGCGGTATATGCTGTCTTGTGCCGGGAGTGAAGGGCATAAGCGAAAACATACAGGTGCGCAGCATAGTAGGGCAGCTTCTGGAGCACAGCCGCATATTCATATTTGAGAACGGCGGCATAAAGAAAATATACATGGGCTCTGCGGACTGGATGCCTCGTAATCTTGACAAGCGTGTAGAGCTTGTTTTCCCGATAGAGGATCCCGATCTGAAGGAGCGGGCGTTCGGGATAATCAACCGTATGCTCAAGGACGTGCTCAACACAAGGATACAGCGTCCTGACACGTCTTACGAGCTGCTTGACAGGCGCGGCAAGAAGGTACATAACTGTCAGCAGGAATTTTATGACGAAGCCAAAAAAGCCCTTAGCGCCAAGCGCACCATCGACCGCGAAGAAAGGCAATTCATCCCCCTCACCAGCAACGGCGCCGAACATTCTCATTCCTGACCAGTGCAGCAGGTTGACAATCAAAGGATAAAGAGGTATTATATTTTGTAACGAGGTCTTTTTACAATAACACTGAAAGGACAGGGTGTCATGAGTGAAGCAAATACAGTAAAGGAAATCAATGAAAAGTCCGTAAAAGAAGAGCCTATCATTGTTTTTAAGGATGTTACAAAAGAATATACTCTTTACCGGAACAGCCGTGAGCAGTTCGCGGCGCTGTTTTACAGGTCAAAGAAATTGCAGAAGCACATGGCACTGAACGGTATCAGCTTTTCGATAAATCAGGGCGAATCCGTGGCTATTGTAGGCAGGAACGGCGCGGGAAAATCTACCCTGCTTAAAATGATAACCGGAGTTGCTTTTCCTACAAGCGGCGATATATATGTAAAGGGCAGAGTATCGGCGCTGCTTGAGCTTACTGCGGGATTTGTAGGCGATATGACAGGCAGGGAAAACATTCGCTTCAAGTGCTATGTTTTCGGGCTGAAATCAGCAGAGATAGACGAGATAGAAAAGAAAGCCATTGAGTTTGCTGAACTTGGCGAATATATAGATCAGCCTGTGCGTACATATTCGTCCGGTATGAGGGTAAGACTTGGCTTTGCAATAAACATCAATATGGATCCCGATATTCTTGTGATCGACGAAGCACTCAGCGTGGGTGACAATTCGTTCAAGAAGAAGTGCAAAAGCAAGATCAGCGAAATGATAAAGAAGAATGTAACAGTTTTATACGTCAGCCACAACAAAGATATTCAGGACTTTTGCAGCCGCTGTATTTATCTCCAGAACGGCAAGGTGATGTTTGACGGCAATATGAAAGAAGCTGCACAGAAATTCCCCGAATTTACCGGCGGCTGACAGCTTCTCAGAAAAGGCGGCCGCCTAATCGCGGCAGTCCGCTCAGTTATTAAAGTAACCGCTCTAAGCGCAGACAGAGCGGTTACTTATTTTTGTGCTCATCTATGCATTTAACTTTCACTTTTAACTTTACTCACACTCAAAACTCCTGACTGATTTTCGGGCGGCAATGATTAAGGTATGAGAAAGACAGGCAGAAAATCAGGAGCGCAGGCGGCAAGCTGGTAAAACAACGGCGTTAGTTGGTTGGTGTCGCTCCTTCTTGCTCATTCGGCAGTCATTCCCGTAGAAGCTGGTGCATTCGCGGTGCTTTGCAAAAACTTATTTAGCAGACGCTGATTTACTTGCCGCCCGTAGAAGCAGGTGCATCAGAGTCTTTTGACGAACATTCATTAACGGACGCTGGTTTATTCACTCTGGCGGTATTGACTACAGTATGTGTTGAACAGGCAGCGAAATTGGGAGCGGCAGCTTGCCGCCGGCGCAAAATTGATTTCCGTGAGCAGGCGGGGACTTTCACTTGAAAGCCCCCCTGACTTTGTGGTATAATATAGATCAACAAATTTATATTGAAACTAATACCTAACAAAAGCAGACAATTTTTGCGGTCTGATTTTTATCAGGAATTAGTATGAAAGGACGTGATGGTTTTGGCAGCAAAGAAAAGTTGGTTTAAAAAGACCGCAAAGGAACGAACTGTGCAGATATGGCACCTTGTATGCATGGGGGTGGGCGTTATAGCGCTGACAGTGGCTTTTTGTATGTGGACAGGCTATATTTTCGCGCAGAATAAGTTCAGCGGTGAGGCCGTACTTGTGGCGATAAACGAAAGCGAGCATACACGCCTTAAAAACAAGAATGATGTAAACTACTCAAAAACCAATAAATATGACACCTACTATAATTACAAGCTTACATGGCAGATAATGAACCCCGACAGCGAAAAGAAGTATAAATTCGTGACTGAGGAAGAAAAAAATTATCCGGGCGGGCATGAATACGGTGAGAAGCAAACCGTTTTTGTTTACTATAATAACGACGAGACGGATTACAGCATGGTGGATTATTCGTCATCATCAATAATCGCTCTTGCAGGACTTGCTTTTATAGTTTTTCCTGTAGTTGATATCGTCCGCGCCGCTGCAAAAAAGAAAAAAACAGAAAAAAGAGACCGCAGAGCAGCTCAGCTAAGGGCGGCCAAGACTTCTGCGGAAACAAATAATAACGCATAAAACGACAATTTATATATAAAGGAAAGTGATACAATGGAAATACTTGCACCGGCGGGCGGAGCCGACACGATACAGCCTGCCGTAAGAACAGGAGCAGATGCCGTATATCTTGGCGCAAGAGAACTGAGCGCAAGAGCGTCAGCAAAGAATTTTGATAAAAATGAGCTTAAAGAAGCGGTCAGGTATTGTCACGCAAGAGGTGTGCGCGTCTATCTTGCCTGTAATACCCTCGTGCGTGACGATGAACTGAAAAAGGCTCTCGATATTATAAAGTATGCCTGTGAAATTCACGTTGATGCGCTTATCGTACAGGATATAGGGCTTATCTCGCTTGTGAGGGAAGCGGCTCCCGGAATGCGGCTGCACGCATCTACACAGATGTCGGTGCATACGCTAAAGGGCGTTGAGCTGCTGCACCGGATGGGCTTCAAGCGCGCAGTGCTTTCGAGAGAGCTGAGCAGGGATGAAATTGCCGATATCGCAAAAGACAGCCCGATAGAGCTTGAAGTATTCGTTCACGGCGCTTTGTGCATGAGTGTGTCCGGACAATGCTATTTCAGCGCGATGCTCGGCGGCCGCAGCGGAAACAGAGGCGCCTGCGCCCAGCCCTGCCGCCTGCCTTTTTATGTTGACGGCGGTACCGGCCACGACCTGAGCCTGAAAGACTGCTCGATAATATCGCACCTCAGGGAGCTTGACGAAATGGGCATTGCATCGGCAAAAATAGAGGGCAGGATGAAGCGCCCCGAATATACTGCCGCTGCGGTCGCCGCCTGCCGCCAGAGCCTTGACGCCGGAAAGGCTGATCCTGAGCTGATGCACAGGCTTGAAGCCGTTTTTTCACGCTCCGGCTTTACAGACGGATATTTTACCGGCAGGCGCGGCGCTTCAATGTTTGGCATACGCTCGAAAGAGGATGTTGTTTCGGCTACGAATAAAGTTTACGGCACAATACATACAATGTACAAGGATGAGCGTCAGTCGGTGCCTGTCAGCGCGGCGCTGAGTATACGCAGGAACGAAAACAGCTCTCTTGACGTATGCGATAATGACGGAAATTCACTCAGCGTATGCGGCGCAGTGCCGGAGGATGCGCTTAAAGTCGCCCTGACTGACGAGAAATGCAGCTCTTATATATGTAAGACAGGCGGTACGCCGTTCAGGATAGAAAAGCTTGATATCTCACTTGATGAAGGCTTGTCGATGCCTGCACTTGAGCTCAATTCTCTGCGCCGCAGCGCATTGGAGCAGCTGCTCGAAATGCGTTCGCATCGTCCGCCGATAGAATTTTCCGAACCGCTGCTGCCGGTATTTCCGGGGCAGCGCAAAGGAACACCGGCAAATTTCAGGGCGCGTTTCACAAACGGCAATATACCCGACAGCTTTCTTGACAGCGAGCTTATATATGTTCCGCTTTCCCTGAGCGACAGTGAGCTTGAAGCCCTTATGGACAGAGGCTTTGCCGTTGCTCTTGAAATACCCCGGGGTATGTTCGGCATTGAAAATAAAATATATGAACGTCTCAAACGCGCGCAGGCTCTGGGCATAAACGAGGTACTTGCATCTAACCTTGGCGCGGTAGAGCTTGCAAAGAGCCTTGATATGGATATACACGGCGGTTTCGGGCTGAACATAATGAACACTGCGTCCGTTGAATGGGCTGAACGCGAGGGACTGCTTGATGCTGAGGTATCATTTGAGCTGACTGTTGAGCAGATATCGAAATTAGGCGGCAGGCTGCCCATAGGAATTGTAAGCAGCGGCCGTTTGCCTCTCATGCTTGTGAGGAACTCTCCGGCAGACAACTCATCAAAGCGTCCTGCGCCCATGGTGCTGAAAGACAGGAAGGGCATGGAATTTCCTTTGCAGAGAAGCGGCGCCTGTACCGAAGTGCTGAACAGTGTTCCGCTTGAACTTTCAGACAGAAGAAGAGAGCTTGTGGGGATAGATTTTGAGGTTTTGCGTTTCAGTGTTGAAAACTCGGTTGAAATTGGGGAAAATCTACAGCTTTTCAACAGCGAAAAATGTCGCAAAGGCGCTTATACAAGGGGTTTGTACTACCGTGGTGTTGAATAGTTGAATGTGAAATGTTGAATGTTGATACTGTTAAATACAAAGCAAAAAGGAGAAAAGCAAAATGAACGCATCAATAGTAAAGGTAAAAAAATTAAGAGAGAACGCAGTTATTCCCGTAAGAGCTACAGAAGGCTCTGCCGGAGCGGACCTGTGCGCCTGCATTGACGAGCCCATAGTCATCATGCCGGGCAAGATAGCAAAAATACCTGTTGGCATAGCTATAGAGCTTGCCGACAGCGGACTTGCGGCGTTTTTATTTGCAAGGAGCGGGCTTGGAGTAAAACACGGCATCACGCTTGCAAACAGTGTAGGTGTAGTTGACAGTGACTATCGCGGTGAAATATGCGTCGGTCTTTGCAACATATCGGATGAGCCCTACACCATACAGCCGCAGGAGCGTATCGCGCAGATGGTGATAATGCCTGTTGTATGCGCTCAGTTTATCGAGTCCGACACCCTCAGCTCCACCGCAAGAAACACCGGCGGCTTTGGCTCCACCGGCTCATAACCTGCACTCACAAATCGGCGCAGAGCCTGCGCTCCAAATTCGGTGCAGGCTCTGCGCCGCCGTGTCAGGGCTTGTTTGCAGAGGATGTATTGCTGCTGTCATCATCTTTCTTCTTTTTGGACAAAATAATGATGATTATTACGATAATTATTATCAGTACGATTATGATAATGAGTATGATTATCCATATCGGGAAACCGCCCTTGCTCTCGGCAGGCTTGCTTGCTTCAATCTCAGACTGAGCCTTGCTTTCAGGCACAATGCTGCTTTCCGGCGCAACACTGCTTTCAGGCGCAATGCTGCTTTCAGGCGCAACACTGCTTTCAGGCGCAACACTGCTTTCAGGCGCAACGCTGCTTTCTTCGGGAGAGGTCTCTTGGGGCTTGCTCATCTCCTGCGCTCCAAAGGTAAGCACATCGGAATAGTCGGAATAAAACTCGCCTAAATACTCGCCGTTGTAGCTTTCATACTGAGAGCAATAATAACGCGCGCGAAGCTCTATCGGAGAATCCTTTTCAAGTATGACGTCGGGCGTGCTTACGCCGTTTTCGCTGTTCTCACGTATGATATCCTCAGCAAGGAAAATAAGCGATACCACGTTTTCGCCGCCTGTTATAGTGCTGTCGCCCTGCTGACTGCACCATTTGCCGCCAGGAAGCCTTGCTTCCCACTCAATTCTGATAAATCCGCCTCTTGATGCTATCTGGGTAAGATTTTTGCTCAGATCATCCGGTACTGTAAGGGTAACAGCCACCTGCGGATAACCGTTGAATTCGGACTCATAATATCTCAGGTTGCTTATTACAGGAGCTGCAAGGCTTTCTTTTGTATAGGGCGTGAACATCTCTGCATCCTTGCCCCACGAAGCAGTCTCGGACCAGTCGGAAAATACAGGCGCCATCCATCCGTCTTTATCAGGCGTAATGGCAAACCTTGCGCGGACATAAGCAGTGTGCTTTGTCCAGTCGATTCTTATAGACTGCTCGTGTGTTTCATTATCGACCTCAACAAGAGTATACTGGTCATCCTTGAGCTGGTTTTTCAGTCCGGGAATAAACTCTGTGCCGTAGAACCATTCGTTTGCCTTAGCTTTGTCTTCCTCTGTCCAGCCGGGCTGATTTTCAATATTTCTGCCCCTGAGTATCCAGGATTCGTTGACGATTTGGGGATAGGTAAGGCATTCAAGCACATCCCACTCGCCTGCACGATAATTTATGTCCCTGTCATATCCCATTCCGGAATAATTCTTGTTGCCGTCCTCGTCAGTCCATTCCACGCCGTCCCAATAAACCGTGTAGTGCCAGCCGTTTACAGGATCGTCTATCGCCCAGTCTATCTGAGTATTGATATAAATATCATCGTAGCCGCATTCCTTTTTAAGCTTTTCAAGCACTGAATCACGTATTTCAGAATCGGCAGCATCGCTCATCCACTTGCTCATGCTTTCATTCATCGACCATGAAACATTAAGGGTCGTATCAGAATCCGTATCCTGCATACCTGAAAGCGACAGATGTGAAGGAGCCTCCACTTCAAACGGGAACTTGCTGCCCTTGTATTCAGTTACCGCATCGGCGCTCACGGCTGACATTGAGATCCCTGCAAGCAATGTAGCTGCTGTCAGGAAAACTGCTGCTGTTTTTTTCATTGAAATACCTCCTCTTTTGTGGCTGTCTGCCTGTTTTATCCATATTCTTACTATAGCACAAATTACGATAATATACAAGCTATAATTGAACAAACATACACAGATCGCTTTGTGCCGCTTTCAAAAAACACAAATAATATTTTCATGCAAAAAGATATAGGCAGGACGCTTTGTCCTGCCCGTTTTTGTATTATTCAGAGCTCCTTGAATGCAGCAAAATTTTAAGGCAACACCGCAAAAAGACCGCCGCCGCATCTGCGCTGCTATCCTTGTGCGGTATTTATTCAGGTGAATATCAAGCGTTGAGAGCCTTTATGATATCCGGAAGCAAAGCATCGACCTTATCATTATCAAGCTGACAGGTACCGGCATTCTTATGACCGCCGCCGCCATATTGCAGGCACAGTTCACCGATATCGACCTCAGACGCCTTATTTATAATTGACTTTCCGATCATAACCGCAGTATTCTGCTTTCTGAATCCCCACGCAACATGGACTGATATCTGAGCCTCCGGATACATAGCGTAGATCATAAATCGGTTGCCGGCATGGATTATCTCCTCATCGCGAAGATCAAGAACTACGACCTTATCGTATATTTTTGCTATGCGCTTGAGCTGAGCCTTGAACTGTTCAGCCTGTTCAAAGTAGAGCTCTACGCGCTCCTTTACATCGGGAAGCTCCAGTATCTCATCAATAGTATGTGTCATGCAGAAGCCGATAAGCTGCATCATAAGATCATAGTTTGAAATACGGAAGGTATGGAACCTGCCAAGCCCTGTGCGGGGATCCATAAGATAATGCAGCAGCACCCATCCCTTAGGATCAAGTATCTCGTCAACCGTAAAGTCAGCACTGTCTCCCTTGTCAACAGCCTCCATCAGTTCATCGGTTATCAGCGGAAGCTTTTCCTTACCGCCGTAATACTGATACACAACTCTTGCAGCGCTGCGGGCGTTGGGGTCGATGACCAGCTCGCCGCCGGATTCTATTGATCTGAGCCTGTCGATCTCGGACTCATGGTGGTCGAAAGCCAGCCCCACTCTTGGATCATACGGAAGATTAGTAGTGATATCGTTTTGGGACAGTTCTATCTTACCGTCCTGTACATCCTTTGGGTGTACGAACTTGATATCATCAATTATGTCAAGCTCCCGCAGTATCATTGCACACACAAGACCATCGAAGTCACTTCTTGTTACCAATCGTTTTTTACCCATTTGAAAGTCTCCTGTAATTTTAAAATGAGGGCACAAAGAAATAACCGCTCTATCCGGACTAAGAGCGGTTATTTTATGTAAAATCCCGATTTGCAGGTGGGTCATAGATTATTAAAAAATGGCATATTTACATAGTTTTCCTTACTTAAAACGAGCATTTTGGAATATTGTAAATGTNNATTTTGGAATATTGTAAATGTCATTTTGATGTTTTTCATCGGTTTACTGTGCATAATTGCGGCTGTTTTATGACCCGTGTGCAAGTCGGGATTTTAAATTTTAATTTACACACTTACTGACATTTTCATTATATCGTACTTATCCCATAATTTCAACCAGAAAGAAGGTTCAAAAATGTTCGCTAAAAAGAAAAAGTCCTCCAAAGCGGAGGAACAATTACAGCAGGATAAGCACCTCATCGCCGCCATACAACCCCAGGGCGGTATCACCTTTAGCGATGAAAAGCTCATCAAGACAGGTGACGGCTATGAAATAGTTCTGCATATCTACCGCTACCCGAAATACATAGATAAATTCTGGCTCACACAGATCGTCAATATTGATAATGTGGTCGTTACCATTGACATTGAAACCAAAGATCAGCAGAAGGTCAAGCAGAATATCAACAACTCCATGTCCGAACAGCGCACACGCATTATGTATGCAAAGGATATGCAGGAGAAGATCGAAGCGGAAGACGAGTTTTCCGATCTGGAACAGCTTTACAACGAGGTCAGCCGCATGAATCAGGTGATGAAGCTCATTCATGTGCGACTGTTCGTGTCGGGCAGGACTATTGAGGAAGTCGAAAACAACGCTAAAGAGATCATGAACCATCTTGAAAGCAATGGCTACAAGTCGGCTGTATTCCTCAATGAAACACAGCATGAATGGCAGTCAATGTTCTATCCGATAGGCATTTCAAATGCAGAATCCGCCAAACTCTATGCCCGGAACGGACAGCCCTGTACCTCTTCCGCACTTGCAGGAGGTGATCCGTTTCATTTTACATCACTCAATGATGAATATGGCAGTCTGTACGGCACATCAACAGCAACAGGCGGCGGAAAAATCATCCTCGACCTGTTCCACAAGGACAATCAGCGTACCTCCTACAACGGAATCATCATCGGCAAAATGGGTTCGGGCAAGTCCACACTTCTCAAAAAAATGCTCATGGACAGGGCAGTGCGTGGTGACTATATCAGGGGTTATGACCCGTCCGGCGAATTTCGATATCTTGTTGAAGAATTAGGTGGGAATATCGTTTCGCTGGATGGCACTGACGGTATTCTCAACATGATGCAGATCATGATGTCTGCCGAGATCGACAGCGTTTCATATGTTCAGCATATTTCAAAGCTGAACACCATCTATAAATTTCTTGTTCCCGATGCCACACAACCCGAACTGCTGTGGTATGAAAAGATGGTTCGCAAGCTGTACATCAAATTCGGTATCATTCCAGAAGACGAGCAGATAGGCGGTCTGGTGCTGACAAACCTTAATGCAAACGAGTACCCGATATTAGCTGACCTGATGGAAGTCATCCGTGAAGAAAAAGCCCTGCATACCAGCGAGGACGAAGCATATACATACATCTCCAAAATTGAGCTTGTTATTGAAAATCTCATCACCAACTACGGATACATCTTCAACGGACACACTTCCATTGAGGATATACTTTCTGACCAGATCGTTTTCTTTGATATCAAGAACCTTGCCGGAATGAAGTCGGAGATATTTGATGCACAGTTGTTTTCTTCGCTATCTCTTTGTTGGGATAACTGCATTAAGATTGGGCGGCCTATGAAAGAGCTGTTTGACAACCATAAGATCGCATGGGAGGATATCCGGCGTTTTATCGTGCTGATTGACGAGAGCCATAAGACTATCAATGCCAACAAACCTCATGCTGTCGATCAGGTTTCGGTTTTTGCCCGTGAAGCCCGTAAGTTTTTCGGCGGGATTTACCTTGCTTCACAGTCTATCCGTGACTTTGTGCCGGAGGGTTCAAGCAATACAGCTATTGATAAAATCAAGGTGCTTTTCGACCTGTCTCAGTACAAGTTCGTGCTGAATCAGGACAGCAACGCTATTGAAACGATAGACCGTGTATTCGGTCACAGCTTCACACAAACCGAATTGAGCGATATTCCGAAACCCTCAAAGGGACAGACCATTCTGTCAATACAATCAAGCCGCAATATAGCTTTTAATATCGACTGCACGGAGCAGGAACTTGAATTGTTCAGAGGTGGCGCATAAATGGCTAAGAAAAAGAAGAAATCCAAGTTCAAAAAGTATCTTATTCTGACGTGCGGTGGGTTAGCTTTTGGCTTGTTCATGCTGATGGGTGCATCATCAGCCACGGTAAGTACAGAAGGCGGTCGTCAGGTATCGGTTGTGACAGCACAGACATCTATACTTGAAGCCTATCTCAACAACCGCACTGAGGAACAAATTGCACTTGTCGAGGCTGCACAAACAGAGCTGACAACTCGTGGTGGTGCTGACACCAAAGGCGGTGACAGCTACATTGAAACACTTAATCCCACTCTTCTGAACCAAAAAGTATCAAGAACACATAACATCACACCGCTTAATATTCAATGGGATAGTTACTTTATCGGGCAAATGATGACAAATGCCGGAATTGATATGTCGGACTGGAACGCCGGAGCTTCAACATTTGCCACCAAACTGCACCAGAACGGCAAATTTAGCATTGCGGAGGGTTACATACCGAGAG
>CADCKR010000041.1 GCA_902802105.1 uncultured Ruminococcus sp. | reverse complement strand
GCCGGAACAAAAACAGGCAATACCGCAGCCACCTGATGCAGTATTGCCTTTAGTATAACTCTTTTTTCTTGATTTGTAAACAAATTTTGAACAAGAATTATTTTTGAGCGTTATTTTTGATAATAGCTATAAAATTCAGCGATTTTCGGAAAGATATTTTTCTATTATGTACTTTTCTATGTACTGCATGACCTCTGCGTTTTCTTCTTCGCTGCCTGCGGTTATGCGCAGTGCTCCTGCCGATTTGAAAAACCTGACTGCTATGCCGCTGTGCAGCAGGTAATCAAAAATATCCCCTGCAAGCTCTGTTCTGACAAACACAAAGTTTGCGCACGGCTCTGCAATGTCAAACCTGAGATCATACTTTTCCTTGAGCTTCAGGAATGACCTGTAAAGCTCTGCGGTGTTTTTAATGATGGATCTGCGCCTTTCCTGCAAAAGCTCCTTATGACGGTATACACAGGCTCCTATTTTTTGCGTGAGCGAATTCACGTTATACGGAGATTTCACCGCCCTGAGAGCATTCGTTATCGTCTTGTTCGCAACGGCAAAGCCCAGACGTATTGCCGCGCAGCCCACCGCCTTTGATGCGGTTTTCAGCACGATAAGATTGTCATACTGAGCCGCCTCGGCAAGTATCGGCTGATCCCAGAAATCCATATAGGCTTCGTCCAGCACAACAAGGGCGTTAACTGAACGCACAAGCTTTCTTGCAGCTTCTGCGCTTATCCCAAGGCCTGTAGGATTGCACGGATTTGAGAATATCACCATGTCGGCGCCGCTGTCATTTACGGTCTTTATCAGGTCATCGGCATTTATGTCAAGAAGCTCTGTTTTTGAGTATGTTATTATCCTGTTTTCCGAAAGGAAGGAATAGAAATTGTACATACTGAAATCAGGGTCTGCAACGACTACTGTACTGTTCTTTTTCAGCATAGCCGAAGCAAGCAGATAGAGCATCTCATCAGATCCGTTTGTCGCAGTAACATTTTCGGGGTCAATGCCGTAATAGTCCGAAAATGATCTTATAAGCTCCTCTGCCATCGGGTCGGGATAGCGGTTGAAATCAAGCTTGTCAACTATGTCCTTTATCTCTGCAAGAAGCTCCTCCGGCATGGAGTAGAAGGATTCATTTGCGTCAAGCCTTATCCTGTAGCTGCCCTTTATCGGCTCATAGGGTTCAAGCTCACGTACCTTGTCGCATAACTGATATGGCATTTATATCACTCCTCGTAACGAACTATTATAGAATTGGCGTGTGCAGTCAGACCCTCTGTATTTGCAAAACGGATAATATCGTCCTTATCCTCTCTGAGGGCTGCATCTGTGTAGTAGATAAAGCTGCTCTTTTTTACAAAGCTGTCCACCGAAAGCGGAGAGAAAAATCTTGCGGTACCGCTTGTAGGAAGAACGTGATTAGGTCCTGCAAAATAATCTCCGAGAGGCTCAGGTGAATAATTGCCAAGGAAAACCGAGCCTGCGTTGTCAAGCCTGCCTACATATTCAAGCGGATCCTTGCAGCATACCTCAAGGTGTTCGGGTGCAAGGTCGTTTGCCATCTCAACCGCCTTATCCATCGTGCCGCAAATGATTATAACGCCGTAGTTTGTAAGTGATTCCTCGATTATCTCACGGCGCGAAAGGCTCTGCATCTGTCTTTCAAGCTCTGCAACGGTCTTGTCCGCAATGGTCTGCGATGTAGTTACAAGAATAGCCGAAGCAAGTCTGTCGTGCTCTGCCTGTGACATAAGGTCGGCTGCAAGGAATTTCGGGTCTGCGCTTTCATCTGCAAGCACAAGTATCTCGCTCGGTCCTGCTATCATGTCTATGTCTACCACTCCATAGAGCAGCTTCTTTGCAGTGGCAACGAAGATATTGCCGGGGCCTACGATCTTATCCACCTTCGGGATAGTATCAGTTCCGTATGCAAGAGCAGCCACCGCCTGAGCGCCGCCCACAAGGAAAACACGGTCTACGCCTGCGATAGCCGCCGCAGCCATGATATCCGGATTAGGTCTGCCGTCCTTCAGCGGAGGAGTTACCATGATAAGCTCCCTTACTCCTGCTATCTTTGCGGGAATAGCGTTCATCAGCACCGATGAAGGATAAGCCGCCGTACCTCCCGGAACATAAAGCCCCACCTTTGCAAGGCCTCTTATGCGCTGTCCCATTATAACGCCGTTTTCCTTGGTATTCAGCCAGCTCTGCTGCTTCTGACGCTCATGGAAGTCCCTGATATTTGCGGCAGCCTTTTTCAGCGTTTCGATAAATGCCGGGTCACACTGTGCAGCGGCAGCTTCTATCTCCTCTCTCGTCACCTCAACTGATTCCGGAGCCTTGCCGTCAAATTTTATGGTGTATTCCCTTACAGCCTTATCGCCGTTCTTTCTTACGTTCTCGATTATATCCTTTACTATCGCAGACACATTGTCGTTGCTGCTGCGGTTCCTTTCTTCTACTTTATTGAGGAATTCTACCTCAGTTTTGCCGTCTGCTTTTATTATGCTTATCATACGGTTTCTTCCTTTCTTCTCTTTGTGTCGTCAGGGGGACTTTCAAGTGAAAGTCCCCCCGACACCCCCGAAAGCTGAGTTGTATCTTTGGGACATTAACCCGCCCCCGAATGCTGAGTTTTATCTTTTGGACACGCACCCGCGCTCGAAAGCTGAGTTTTATCTTTTGGACACGCACCCGCGCCCGAAAGCTGAGTTTTATCTTTTGGACGCACCCGCGCCCGAAATCTGAGTTTTATCTTTTGGGTACGCACCCGCACAATAAAGCGCTGCCGGAGCTTTAGGGTTTGTAGTCAGGAGTGCGGAGTTTAATGAATTATCGGATCCTGTTTTTTTCTGCTTCCATCTTGTTTGCAAGCTCCTCTATCTCGTTCTTGCGCAGCTTGAGGCTTGCAGTGTTTGCGATAAGCCTTGCGGATATCGGCGCAACATTGTCCTCGATTATTACAAGACCGTTCTCCTTGAGTGTAGAGCCTGTCTCCACAATATCCACTATCGCATCCGAAAGGCCAAGCAGCGGAGCAAGCTCTACCGAACCCTCTATCTTTATTATCCTTATATCCATGCCCTTGCCTTCAAAGAAAAAGCGCGTGACATTCGGGTACTTCGTTGCAATGGTCTTTTCGTTGTAGCCGGAATAGAAATCAGTTCCTGCCTTGCCCGCAAGAGCAAACCTGCACTTGCCGAAGCCAAGGTCAAGTATCTCATAGAAGCTCCTGCCGTTCTCCATGATAGTGTCCTTGCCCACTACTCCCAGATCGCACACGCCGTTTTCAACGTATGTTATAACATCGGCAGCCTTTGCAAGAACCACCTCGATCTCGCCGCTGCCTATCGGGAGAATGAGCCTTCTTCCCTTTTCTCTTACGGCTGTGCAGTCATATCCTGCCTGCTCTAAAAGTCCTATTGTGTCCTTTTCCAGTCTGCCCTTTGTAAGAGCGATTCTTAAAGGCTTCATTTCTGCATTAAACCTCCGTATCCTTTGTCCTTATCTCACTGCCCACAACGGCAAGCTGCTTTATCCCTCTTGATCTTGCATATTCAAGCGCTTCATCTTCTGTTTCAAAAACACTGTTCTCTCCGAAAATATTAGCCTGTGCAAGTGTCTGTGTGTATCTTATGGCTTCGATCTCATAGCCTGTCTCGGCATGGACCAGAACGTCAGCATTCTTTCTTTTGGGAACATTTCCGCGGCCGAGCATCACCCTTGCAAGCGCGTCAACATTTATTCCGAAGCCGCAGGCAGGAGAAGGATCCTCAAAGCTGTCAAGCAGATTGTCATACCTTCCGCCGATAAGCACCGGCTCACCCGAACCCATCACATAGCCGCTGAATACGATGCTGCTGTAATAGTCGTTGCGCTGTACAAGGCCAAGATCAATAATGAGCCGCTCACCAAGACCGTACTTTGAAAGATGGTCGTATATATCACGGACATAGCCCAGCGCCGCAAGCGCTTCTTCATCAGGGCATATACGGCAGGCCTCATCAAGCACCTCAACTCCGCCGAACAGACGCGGCAGCCTGCGGATAACATCAACATAGGGCGACGGCTCCAGCTTGTCAAGGGTCGAGTTCAGCGCGGAATAGTTCTTGCTTTCAATGTAGAACCTGATCTTCTCTCTCTTGCGCGGGCTAACCGGCAGCTTGGATGCCAATGCCCTGAAAAATCCCGCATGACCCAGCTCTATGCGGAAATCCGGCACACACTTTGAAAGCGCGTCTATAGCCGTTGTGATAACTTCAAGATCAGCCCTCATTCCCTTTGCGCCGATAAGCTCTATGCCTGTCTGCATCACCTCATTGCTCCTGCCGGTAAGCCCCGGATTGTAGCGGTATACGCGCTGATTGTAATACAGTCTGACAGGCTTCTGCGCGTTTTTAAGGCGTGTAGACACCATCCTTGCTATAGGCAGGGTCGAATCCGGGCGCATTACCATAAGCCGCCCCTTTGAGTCGCTCATCTTGAACATATACTCCATCGGGATGCCCGAAATATCCTCCGAAAACAGGTCGTAAAATTCAAGCCCCGGAGTAAGCACCTCATGGAAGCCCCTTGACGAGAACACGCCGCCGAGGATAGCCGAAGCGGTCCTGTTGGCAAGACACTCCTCAAACAGCAGATCCTTGGTTCCCTCAGGTGTGATTTTTGAGTAGTTTTTCATTTTCTTTTCCTCATTCCTGAAAAATATACAAGCAGGTGCATCATTGCTCAAAGCCCGGCCGCCGCCTGATATGCATTATGCGGCACATATTCCTGCTTCATTATGCTAAAGTGATAACGCAGTAATATAATAACACAAGCCGACTGCTTTGTCAATGACATAACACATATCAAATGATATAACAAAACCGCAGAAATTTCAAGGAATTTGCATAAAGTATTATCATTCGTTTTTTCGCCATGCGGGAAGTATTCATTTTTATGATTAATTATACAGCTTATATGCACAGCCGCTTTTTCTCATTAATACAGTCAGGAAATTTTATTCTAAAATCACTTTTGTGCTATAAGCTATATCGTTATAGTAAAATAGCACAATAATAACCTTCATATCACAAAAACATTTCTTTGATATTATCATTTTTTTATACCTTGTACATTAATGCCAAAATATAGCAATAATTCAGCCTCAAAACTATTCTTTATTTTTTGACAATACATAAAGGAATTTTATTATTCTTTTTTGTGCAAATCAGAAATGTATAATAATAAGTAAATTTTATAGCGTTTGGTACTTGTTTTTGTTCTTTAGGTGTGGTAATATTGTCTTAGCATTGATACGGTAATATTTTGGACTTTACCGCGTTATAACCACGATAAGCATTTCACCTCACGGCGTAAAAATGATAGCTTCAAAGGCATTTTCTGAAAGATCAGGCACAGCAGACCGAAGGTTCCAATACAGCTCCGGCGCAGTATGCACATACCGCATATCGCCGGTCTCAGGCGCTTTCCGGCAATATCCGGCAAACAGACGTTAAGGTGTTTTTCGCAGTTGTAACAATTGATTTAATGTGTAGGGGGTTATATTTTATGTTTTGGAAAAGGTTCTATAATTTATGCCTCAGATGCGGCAAAAGGCCTAATCCTATCGGAAAAGAGATCGGTCTCTCATCGGGAATCATAAGCAAATGGAAAAACGGAGGCATCCCGAACGGAGAAACATTGATGAAACTCGCAGATTATTTTGATGTATCGGTAGATTATCTTTTAGGGCTCAGCCCGTACATAAAGATCAACGGCGACCTGGTACCAATGGAAAATTCAGACCTTGAGCTCAAAAACCAGATCTCCGAAAACATCTCAAAGCTGAACAATGAAGGTCTTACTAAAGTGTCGGAATATTCCAGAGATCTTGTTGACAGCCATAATTATGAGCAGTAATACATCTGTAACCTTATAAGTCCAAAGAAGGTATCATTTTTTAAAACCCCGCAGCGCTTCTCTTACGACTGCTTTCCCGCTGCAAAAAACCGGATAAAAGAAACTGCAATTAAAGAACTGCTTTGTGCGGTTCTTTTTTTGTGCATAAAAAAACCGATGGAGCTTTGTCCATCGGCTTTTGATCTTGCTGAATTTTCCGTTATCCGCAATGCCGCATCAGAGCAGCACTGACCTGAATGTCATGGTCTTGCGGGCAACAAGGCCGGATGCATCCTTTACCTTTACTACTACATAGTATACTCCGGATTTTTTCGGAGTGAGCTTTACTGTATTTTTGGTGCTGAATCCCAAAACGGCCGTCCATGCGGAGTCTCCCGATCTCTTGTAATAGAAAGCATATTGGTAAGGAGCCTTGCCGCCTGATGCCGAGCCTGTAACGGTAAGCGACGAGCCGAGAGGCAGTGATGCTGCCGATATCTTTGAGGTATTCGTCAGCGTACTGACATTTACCATGACATCCTTCCTCACCACTTTACCGGACTTATCCTTTACCTTTGTTGCAATAACATAGCTGCCTGCCGCTGAGGGCTTGAACACATAGGTATTGCTTGTGCTGTAGTTGCGCAGTATAGTCCATGATGATGCACCGGACTTTTTGCAGAGCACAGCATAGGTATATCCGCCTGCGCCGCCTGAGCCTGACATCGTTATCTTTGCGGAACCGCCTTTAAGTATACTTGAAGCGGAGGTCTTTGATGTGAGTGCAAGCGGTCTCACCACATTGAGAGTAAACACCTTGCTTGAGACCTTGCCTGCGCTGTCCTTTACTCTTATGATTATGCTGTAATTCGTTGCGGCAGAGGGCTTGAACACATACTTTGATGTTGTGCTGTAGCCTTTGAGAAGGGTATATTTTGATGCTGACGCTCTCTTTGCATAGAACGCATACTGATACGGAGACTTGCCGCCTGCAGCTTTGCCGTAAAGCGTTACCGTACCGCCGAACGTCACCTTGCTTGTGCTGATGCTTGCCGCTGATGCAAGCGCAGCTCCTGACGATGATACAACTATCTTTACTGTTGAGGTTATGCTCTTTGAGGAATCCTTTGCTTTGACAGCAACTATATATGTACCTGCCTTTGAAGGCGTCCATGTGCAGGTGTTGGAGGCCGATGAAGCTTTAAGAGTTGTACCGTCATTGAGAAGGAAGGTATAGTTTACTGTGCCCTTTGCATTCAGAGCCGAAGCCGTAAGCTTTACCGCCTGATTTACAGCGGGAGTCTTTGTTGAAGCGGCAAGAGTCACGCTCATGGTCTTTACTGATGCGGGAAGAGCATTCAGCTTGTCGTTTCTGAACAGCTTCTTGTCTTTTGAAGCCATTGCAAGGCCGGGCTGACCTGCTCCGGGTATCTGTACGCCTGAACCGTTGCTGAAAATTACATTTACCGTACTGCCGAGATCTGAAGGGAAGGTATATATCCAGAAGCCTGTGCCTTCATTGTTCATAAGAACACCGGGCCAGTTGCCGTTGGATACCGTACCGGAGGCCGTATCGCTGTATGCATAGCAGTACACCTTAGGCCAGTTGTAGCCGGCATTGTCAAAGACGACTCCGCCCTTTGTAAGCGTGGGATATTCTGCGCTTGTGACCTTCTTGGTATATACGTATGATTTGGTTTTCTTTGTGCCGTCGCTTGCCGCTGCGGTAATGCTGAGTGAAACATCGCTGCCTGTTGCGGTGTAATCGCCGATGGTGATGGTCTTTGAAGTGCCCGTGAATTTACCCGACTGCCCCTCTGAGGTAGTGTAGCTCACAGATGCAGCGCCGCTTACCTTGATCGTCACCTTATTATTGTCGGTATTGAAAACCGACGAACCGGAAGCTGATTCTGCCGAAATTCTTATCGAGACAGGAGCAGCGGGAGTGACCTTGCCATAATCGACCTTAGGATTATATACTACCGCGATGCCGTCGGCATTCCTGACGCTGCCCTTTATGGTACCGCCTTTTACAGTAAACTTTTCACCGGTGATCTGGTCGTAATATGTGCCGTCCTGCATTCCGACGCTGAGAGAAACTGCGCCCGGACCTTCGCCTCTGACGATAACGATACCCGTCTTTCCTCTCACGTTGTAAGCCGTGTGACCGGATGAACCGAGCCTTTCGCTCTGACCGACAAAGTAATTGCGGAAACGGTTAGCAGCAACTACAGCCGGATCAGCCCATGTGAGTGTACCTACATCGCCGAGCTGTGTCTGCTCGTCTATCTTTTCGAGTATAGCTGTCGATGACTGTCTTGACTTGGAAACATCTCCCACGAGTATATCCTTTGAATAGTACGGTCTTGCAAAGAAAAGCGGCATCGGGTCCTTGCGTGAAGCCATGATAGCCCATGTCTGCTTTATTACCCTGTCGTTTGCATCGTATGACGAGCCGCCGCCCATATATGTATCGTGCGACTCAGGCCAGATGACCGCCCTGTTGCCCTTGCCGTGAATATAGCCGTTGAAGCTGCCGTCTGCAAGAGCCTCTACCTGACCGTGCATAACGCTGTTTCTCAGGTTGTCGCTCTTTGAGTTGTCTGTAATTGACATCTTGCTGAGGTAGTAATTTTCTGCGTTCACGTCATCTATACGGTTAAGCACCTCACCGTAGAAATACACGCCGTCATAGCCGTTTACCTGCTTGTAGTATGCTCTTGCGCCGTCAAGCACTACATCCCAGAAATCGCTCGCAAAAGCCTTGCTGTCTGCGGGGGTCTCGATATGCTTTGCCGCATCAAAGCGGAAGCCGTCTGCGCCGCAGTCGATGCACTCCTTTAAAAGACCGAGCACCATCTGCTGCACCTTTTTGTCGCCCGTGTTAAGGTCGGGCATACCCATATTGCCCTGAGTAACGTCAAAACGTCCGTCGCTTGAATGTGTCCATGAAGTACTCAGATGCCAGTAGCTTGGATCGGTAAGCATATCCTTTTTCCAGAACTCGCCTACCTGACGCGAGATATCCGACATGACCGCCTCTTCCTTTTCCTTCTGCGTCATGCCCGGGCTTGCGATCTTGTAGCCCTGAATATTGCCCATGTGGTTTGCCACGATATCTACAATGACCCTCACGCCGTACTTTTCGGCTTCATCACACATTGCCTTGAACTCAGCCTTTGTACCGTACCATGTATAACCGTTGTTGCATATAGAGAATGTTACGGGCTGATATGCCTTCCACCAGTTGGAATCATATCCGCCTGTTCCGTCCGGTATGCCTACATTGCCGTAGGCAACGCCCTCCCAGTAGTAGTCCTTGGGCTGCTGCACAGGTGAGGTCTGTATCGACGTATAGCCTGCCGCCGCAATATCCTTCATGTACTTTCTGATGTTATTGTATGACCAGTTCCAGCAATGAAGTGTTGCGCCCTCCTGCGAGGTCTTTGCAAGGCCGTAGTCCTTTACAAGAGCCGCTGACGCAGAAGCCGCAGAAGCCTCACTGTGCAGTGCGGGCATACCTGCAAACGCTGTGCCAAGAAGCGTCAGCGAAAGCATTGCCGCGCCTATCCTGCGGATAACGCTTCTGTTTCCTCGTTTTTCTTCGGAATACAATAAGATCACTCTCCTTCATAATTATTATCGGGATATGTCATCTTTTGGGAATATCTCCTCTGTGCTGATTTTACAATATTTTTGCGTTTTTGTAAAATACAGTTTTTAACAAGCTCCGGCGCTGCTTTCGCGCTGTGATTAGGTAAAAATACAAACCTCCGTTATTTTGCATAACGTGCAGGATATCAAGCTATGCACTATCACCTAAAAAATAAGCTCTTTGGCGATTTTGCACACCAAAGAGCTTGTATTATTTATATATTATACAAAAATCATTCAGTCCGATCTTTGCTGTCCTCTGCGGGGCGAAGATCCTTGTCGGTATCTACAGGCTGTTCAAAGGTACCGTCAAAGTGCAGTATACAGCATCTTGCCTTATAGCCGTCGTCTGCATTGCGGAACGTGTAGTACAGCACTACTGAGGAATCCTTCCATTCGACCTCGTATTCCTTCATGCCAAAAGGAAGGTACGCATCTGTGTTTACATCGGCAAGCTTCTTTTCATCATCGTTGAGGTAAAGCTCAAAGCCGGATTCCGTATCGTTGGTATATTCCTTAACTGTAAGAGAAACGGTACCGCTGTCATTTTCAAAGGTATATTCCTTGTAGCGCTTTATACCCATATAGTCCTTCATCATATTGAATGTCACAAGGAAAACAAGCGCGCCTGCCGCAAGCAGTCCGCAGAATGAGGTCGCAAGTATCGAGATCGTCACAGCGTTTTCGTGTGCTCTGCACTTTTTCAATATAAGCGTGGTGATTATACCCGCCGCCATAAGCGCACCGAGAACGATAAGCGCTATTGTTATTGTCTGGCTATTCATTATCTTCCTCCGGATAGTTTTTTTCGTTCAGGTCTGCGCAGTCCCTGCATACGCCGTAGAAAACAGTTCTCAGCGGGTCGATTGCAAAGCCGTGCTCCGACTGCACATGAGATGCAAGCTCCCTTACGAAGTCACATTCAAGATGTATCAGCTTCCCGCACCTTTCGCACTTGAGATGAAAATGCTCGTGACATTTCATATCGGGTTCAACATACTGAAAGCAGGCGCAGGTAGAGCTGTCAACGGTATATTTGCGCACTACCCCCTGCTCTACAAGCTTTTCAAGCTGTCTGTATATAGTAGCCGTACCGATGGGCGTTCCGTGACTTGCAAGATGGTCGCTTATGCCGTTCACGGTAACATGACTTTCCCTATGGCTCGTCATGTAGTTGAGTATCAGATCCCTCTGCTTTGTTTTATATCCGTTTGAACCGTTCATTACAGCGCATCCACTCCAAACACAAACTGAAAATCATTGTCATTTTACACTATCACAGCCGGTTTGTCAAGTCACCTGCGCCGGCGATCCAGGGTTTTTGAATGAGTAAACAAAATGTTAATGACATTTGAAGAAAAATATGCTACACTCAAAAAGAGGTGAGCATATTATGAAGAAATTGAGCTTGA
>CADCKR010000040.1 GCA_902802105.1 uncultured Ruminococcus sp. | reverse complement strand
GTGTAGTATTTTGGTCTCAAACATATCAAATTCAGCGGTTTTAGGAAGGGGGTCCGGGGGAGAACCCTTTTTCCGCCGGAAAAGGGTTTCCCCCGTGTGACCTGCCGACTCAGATTGATCTCCGTGAGCGGATAGATGTTGGTGTTGCCGAATTGTAGGGAATGTGTTATTATAATATAAAGCTGTATGCTGATACAGGAGGTCGGAGCATGGAACACATCAAAGTAAAGGCCGCTGTCATAGGGGGCGGTGCTTCGGGATACACTGCGGCAATAGGCCTTGCCCGCAGAATGGGAAAGGGGAGCACCGTCATACTTGAAAGACAGCAGAAAACCGGAAGAAAGCTGCTTTCGACCGGCAACGGACGATGCAACATATCAAACGAGAATGTGTCAACGGAGCATTATCACGGAGACGCAGAGATCATCAGGTCGGTCATTGGCGGGTTCTCCGCAGGTGATATGAAGGATTATTTTTTGAGCCTTGGAGTTCTTCTGCGCAGCGACGGCGAGGGGCGCATCTATCCGCACAGCAATCAGGCGGCAACGATACTCGATGCCTTTAAGCGTGAGTGCGTCAGGCTTGGAGTGAAGGAGCACTGCTCGTTTGTTATCCGCAGGATAAAGCCCGTGAACGGCGGTTTCAGCGTGATATCCGATGATGCTGAGGTGCACTGCGGCAGGCTGATAATAGCTGCCGGTTCAAAGGCGTTCCCGCAGTCAGGAGCGGACAGCAGCGGGTATGATCTGCTCAGCAGGCTTAATATACGTCATACGGAGCTTTTTCCGGCACTTTGTCCTGTGAATACGGCTGAGAACTGCAAAAGTCTGAAAGGCGTGAGAGCAAAGGGCAGTGTTTCCCTGATAGCAGACGGCAGGGTGCTGAGGACATCTGCCGGTGAGATACAGTTTACCGAAAACGGGATATCGGGTATCTGCGTTTTTGACCTTTCAAGGAGCGTCAATGAGTTTTTTCTCAGGGGCACAGCGGACGGCGTCCCGTGCAAAAAATTGCAGATAGCCGCAGACGTTATGAACGGACTCAGCTTTAACGGACTTTGTGCTTATATTGAAGGCTGTGTCAGGCTTTTTGCTGCGGCACCTGCCGGAGAGATACTTTCAGGCGCGCTGAATGTACAGCTTTCAAGATTTATCGTTAAGGCCTGCGGTCTTTCCGGCAAGCTGTGCGGTGAGCTTGCCGCACGTGAAATAAAGCAGATAGCGTCCTGCGCCAAGAAACTGATGTTTACTCCGTCCGGCATGAGCAGCTTCAGCTCTGCGCAGGTATGTGCGGGCGGTGTGGATTCATCTGAGGTTTATGCGGATACGCTTATGTCCAGAAAGCACAAGGGGCTGTATATATGCGGAGAGCTGCTTGATGCAGACGGTGACTGCGGCGGCTTCAACCTGCATTTTGCGATAGCATCAGCCCATAGGATAATATAAGAGCCTGTTAAACAGACTCTGAAATACGGCACTGAGATGCCGCTGAGGTGTATAAATATGATAAGATTGAATGATATTTCACTGCCGCTTGAATATGATGAGAATACCCTGAGAGCGGCGGCAGCAAAAAAGCTGAGAGTTTCCGCAGGTGATATTGCCTGCATATCACTGTATAAAAGGAGCATTGACGCAAGAAAAAAGGACAGCATACACTTTCTTGCGGCTCTTGATATAAAGCTCAGGTCCAATGAAAAAAGGGCGGCGGCTTCATGCCGGAGCGCCTCTGTCGTTGAGGAATACAGGTATGAGCTGCCCGGATGCAGAAAGCTCGATAAACGCCCTGTCATTATCGGAAGCGGTCCTTGCGGGCTTTTTGCGGGACTTATACTTGCTCAGTCCGGACAAAGACCGATAATTATTGAACGCGGTGCGGATGTGGACACAAGAACTAAAGATGTTGAGCTTATGAGGTCTGCGGGAGTGCTGAACACAAGCTCGAACATTCAGTTCGGAGAGGGCGGCGCAGGTACGTTCTCTGACGGAAAGCTAAACACCGGCACAAAGGACAGCCGCATAAGAAAGGTGCTTATGGAATTTGCGGCTCACGGCGCGCCGGAGGAGATACTTTATCTTGCAAAACCCCATATAGGTACGGACAAGCTGAAAACTACGGTCAGGAACATCAGGAATACGATATCAGCGCTGGGCGGAGAGTATTTCTTTAACACCAGACTTACCGACATTATCATAAAGGACGGCAGACTTACCGCAATAGAGGCCGAGAGGCAGGGAGAAAGACTGACGTTTGAAGCCGACAGCGTAATTCTTGCCGTAGGGCACAGCGCAAGGGATACATTTGAGATGCTGCGCTCAAAGGGCATACCGATGGAACAAAAGCCTTTTGCGGCAGGCGTGCGCATAGAGCATATCCAGGAAAGCATAAACCGCTCTCAGTACGGGAAATTCTGGAATAGCCCTGAACTGGGAGCGGCGGATTACAAGCTTGCGGTTCATCTTGGGAGCGGAAGGGGAGTGTATACCTTCTGTATGTGCCCCGGAGGAACAGTAGTAGCTGCTGCAAGTGAGGAAGGCCGGCTTGTCACAAACGGCATGAGCGAATTTGCAAGGGACAAAACAAATGCCAATTCGGCAGTTCTGGTGGGCATTTCGCCGGAGGATTTCGGCAGCAGTGACGTATTGGCGGGAGTCCGGCTCCAAAGAAGGTTAGAGGAGCAGGCGTACCGTCTTGGCGGAGGAGGATATAAGGCTCCTGTACAGCGTGTATGCGACCTGATGAAGAGGCAGCCTTCGAGAGAGCTTGGTTCGGTAATGCCGAGCTATGAGCCCGGATATACTCTTACCGGCATGGATCTTTGCCTGCCGCAGTTTATGACAGACTCACTTCGTGAGGGTATAACCATGATGGGGCAAAGGCTTGCCGGCTTTGATGACGGTGATGCAGTGCTTACTGCGGTGGAGAGCCGCAGTTCTTCTCCGGTGAGGATAATCAGGAATGAAAGAATGCAAAGTCCGGCGGCAGCGGGCTTGTATCCCTGCGGTGAGGGAGCCGGATATGCGGGCGGCATAACCTCTGCGGCAGTTGACGGCATAAAAGCTGCCGAGATGATACTTAAATACTAATACCTAACAAAAAGCAGACAATTTTTGCGGTCTGATTTTTATCAGGAATTAGTATAAGACTTCCGTTTAAAAAATCCGGCAGATCAAATGGTCTGCCGGATATATTGTGCATAAGCTCAGACATTTACAGTATAGTCCATGTAGGTTATGCGTGATGAGCTGTCCTTTACTTTTACGCGGAGTATGTAGCTGCCGTTTTTGGGTACCTTGACCGACAATGAATCGTTTGTTGAGAACTTCTGGGCTGAAACGAATTTGCCGCTGTCAGCTCTTTTGTAGTAAACGGCGTAATAATACGGTCCTTTGCCGTCAACAGACTTTAATTTTATGTTTATCGTTTTGTTCTTTGCGGTTATAGCAGCAAGGCTGCGCGCAGGAGCGGTTTTGGTCGAAAACGGGATACCGAGCTGCTTTGCACGCTTTTCGAGTGAGCCGCCGCTTTTGCCGTATATAGTTACGCTGCCGCACCGTTCAAGTGCGATAGGGTCGATGAATGCGTTTTTGTTGGGAATAGTAAGGTTCCGCAGATTGGCGCAGTCAACGAATGCAAGGCCGTAAATGTGCTTTACAGATGCCGGCAGCCGCAGGCTTACAAGCGAGGTGCAGCGGTCAAAGGCGTTTGAGTATATTTCTGTTATTCCGCTTGGCAGCCATACAAAGCGCAGCGAGGTGCAGCCCTCAAACAGGGAGAAGTCGATGCGGGTTATCTTTTTGGGGATAAAAACGACCTTCAGCGAACGGCAGCCTGCAAAGGCGTTTCTTTCGAGTACTGTTAGCGTATCGGGGAGGTCTATTGCCTCAAGGCTCCAGCAGCCGCTGAATGCGCCTGTTTTCAGTTCTCTGAGATTGCTGCTCATGGTGACTTTTCTCAGATTTGTGCAGAATGCAAATGCATTGAATCCTATAGTTTTTACAGTTGAAGGTATCGTGACAGAGGTGATCGAGGTGTTATCGGCGAATGCATTGCTGCCGATGGCAGTGACCCTCTTTCCGTTTATTGTTGAAGGTATATTTACTTCCCTGCTTTTTCCGAGATATCTTACTATGGTTACTGAACCGTCGCTGTTTGTGCGGGCAGCAAATCCTGTAGATGAAGATGCGGAAGATGCAGCGGGTTTTGCTGCTGCCGCCGCCGTCGGAACAGAAACCGCTGCTGCGGTGCCGGTGATCATGACAAGTGTCATTGCCAGTGCCGAAAGCTTTCGGATAATAGCTTTTTTCATGTTTATGCCTCCTTGTTTATCAGCTTTTTGGTGTGTCTGCTGCTTTGTCCGATAGTATTATTACTATAATTATATCTGTTCGGAGCCTTGCAGTCAAGCGGTATTCATATTTATTCATGGAAATCCTTTTTGTCAGTGGGGATTTCAAGTGAAAAGGCTACCGTAAAGGCTACCTGACAAAAATTGATATTAACGGATTGATTTACAGTAATAAAGGTAGTATAATAATAAAGTATCATTGCTTTGGAGGACTGGAGATGGAAAAGGGAAAATTTATCGTGCTTGAAGGTCTTGACGGTTCAGGTAAGGGAACTCAGGCCGGTCTTCTTGTTGAGGAAATGAAGCGTCAGGGACGAAGAGTGTACCTGACAGCAGAGCCGACAAGCTCCTCGACAGGCGGTATGCTCAGAGATGCCCTCGGCGGCTTTGTCGGGAGAGATGCCTATGAGTTGTCTGCACTGTTCCTTGCAGACAGGATATTTCACAATGCAAACAGCATAAACGGCATAAAAAAATACATAGACAGCGGTACAGACGTTATCTGCGACAGGTACTACTATTCGTCATTTGCCTATCAGGGTATAGATGCAGACCTGAAATGGGTGATGGATATGAACCTTAACTGTGCTGAGATAATGCGTCCCGATCTGTGCATTTTTCTTGATATATCACCGGAAGCAGGCGAAAAGCGAATTAACGATAATCGCTTTGACCGTGAGATATACGAAAACGTACAGTCGCAGAAAAGAATACGCGACCGTTTCTTTGAGGTCTTTTGTCTGCTGAAGGACAGAGAAAACATAAAAATCGTTGACGCTTCACGGACTGTCGCTGAGGTGTCGGCTGATATAATAAAAATCTATAACGAACTGAAGGAGAATTGAAAAAATGGGATACCATATCAACACAAAATGCGTACAGGCAGGCTATGAGCCGAAAAACGGTGAATCAAGAGTTATACCTATAGTGCAGAGCACTACCTTCAAATATGACTCGGCGGCTACTCTCGGAAAGCTTTTTGACCTTGAAGAGAGCGGTTTCTTCTACACAAGGCTTGCAAACCCTACTCTCAGCGCAGTTGCAGACAAGATAGCTGCTCTTGAAGGCGGCGTGGGAGCAATGCTCACGGCTTCAGGACAGTCTGCCTCTATGCTTTCGATCACAAATATCTGTCATGCCGGCGACCATGTTGTATGCGGAAGCGCGATCTACGGCGGCACATTCAACCTCTTCAACAAATCTCTCCGTGAGCTTGGGATCGAGTTTACATTCATCACTCCCGATGCAGGCGAGGAAGAGATAAACGCAGCATTCAGGGAGAATACAAAGGCGGCTTTCGTTGAGAGCGTTTCAAATCCGTCTCTTGACGTTGCCGATGTTGAGCTTTATGCAAAGATCGCCCATGCTCACGGCGTTCCGCTCATAGTTGACAATACATTCCCGACGCCTGTTAATTTCAGACCCTTTGAGTGGGGCGCCGATATCGTAGTGCACTCTACCTCAAAATATATGGACGGTCATGCAGTAGCTCTTGGCGGCGTTATCGTTGACAGCGGCAACTTTGACTGGACAAACGGCAAGTATCCGGCATTCACCGAGCCTGACGAGAGCTATCACGGAGTTGTTTACACAGAGAAGTTCGGCAAGGCTGCATATATCACCAAGGCGCTTACACATCTTATGCGTGACTACGGCCCCCAGCAGAGCCCGCAGAATGCGTTCCTCCTGAATCTTGGTCTTGAAACGCTGTTCCTCCGTGTTGAGCGCCACTGTTCAAACGCTCTTGCAGTAGCTAAGTTCCTGGAGCAGAACGACAAGATCGAGTGGGTGAACTATCCCGGACTTGAAAGCAGCAAGTATTATGAGAGAGCAAAGAAGTATATGCCCAACGGCTGCTGCGGAGTTATTTCCTTCGGCGTAAAGGGCGGCAGGGAAAAGGCAATGCAGTTTATGGATGCGCTGAAGCTCACAAAGCTTGTTATCCATGTTGCGGATGCACGTACCTGTGCGCTTCATCCGGCAAGCACCACTCACCGTCAGCTTACCGACAAGCAGCTTGAGGACTGCGGCGTAAAGCCCAACCTTATAAGAATGTCTGTCGGCATTGAATATATTGACGACATAATCGCAGATGTAAAGCAGGCTCTGGATCAGATCTGACGGTCCGAAAATTTATATATAGATTATATTGATTTTTTGACAAAAATGTGGTAATATTAACGATATAGTGAATATCCGGAAAACTATTTTTGTTTTTTACATGAGGTGGATTATGTCAAAGGAATTCAAGATCAGAACCAAAAACAATGACCTGTTTCTTCGTGTGCAGAAGGGGCATTTTGCCACCATGCACAGCCATACGAATTACTATATAGATGTTACCACACAGAAAATGCGTCTTTCGGAGGCTAAGGCTCTTGCGGAGGAGCTTGTTGCTCAGTATAAGATGACAACGATCGTTGATACTATCCTCTGTATCGACGGTATGGAGGTCGTCGGCACCTGCATAGCCGAGGAGCTTACAAGAGACGAATATGTGAACATGAATGCTCACCAGACTATCTATATTGTTTCGCCTGAGTATATCACGGGCGGGCAGATGATGTTCCGTGACAATATTGTCCCGATGCTTCAGGATAAGCACGTGCTTATCGTTGCGGCGTCTGTTACTACCGGCAAGAGCGCGCTTGCCGCTATTGATGCTGTAAACTATTACGGCGGTACCGTTGTCGGCGTTGCCGCAATTTTTGCGACCGTTGAAGAATGTGACGGCCATCCTGTCAATTCCGTATTTGACCCCAATGATCTTGAGGATTACGAGAGCTTCAAGCCGCCTGTTTGTCCGCTGTGCCGCAGCGGAGCCAAGATCGAGGCGCTTGTAAACAGCTTCGGATATTCCGCTCTATGATATTTTTCAAAAGGCCTGCAAATCATTTCAATAATGCAAATTATGTGACTAAAGTTGATCATCTGTGTTCAGAACGGCACACTTTTAATTTTCTTTTAAAGAAAGTTGATTTCCGTGGGTTATGCTCTTTTTTTATTGACCGCTATTTGCAATAATGATATAATGAAATATGGTTATAGAAAATTGAGGTGCCGAGTGCCTGCGGGGTGATTAAGATGAATGGTACAAAACGCAGGAGATCCTCTATACCGTGGGGTCTCATTTTTAATATGTTTATTATCGGCCTGACGATAGGACTGATAGTTTTCTTTATATTTTCCAAGGACGGCTTTATCGACCTGCTCAACAGCGGTCTGAAAATAAATGTTTTGTGGCTTATCATAGGCCTTTGTCTTTACTTTCTGAATATTGTGCTTGATACATATATTATTTACCTTTTCGTTCGACGAAGTACGCTGTCATTTACGCTGTGGCAGGCGGTGATAGTGTCTATGGTAGGGCAGTTTTACTGTGCGGTGACTCCCGGCGCTTCCGGCGGTCAGCCGATGCAGGTGCTCACCATGACGAGGATGAACGTAAAGGCTTCAAACGCCACAGCAGCACTTATACAAAAATTCCTTGTGTGGCAGTTCACGCTTACCGGCTACAGCATCCTTGCGATGGCGCTTCGCTTCGGGATGTTCGTTGAAAACCTTGACTTTGCGATGTGGGTGCTGACAGTCATCGGTTTTCTCGGGCAGGTCGGCACGATAGTGGTGCTGCTGCTTGCTTCGTTCAACAAGAATGTCACCACAAAAGTAATAGGCGGTATCTTTAAGCTGCTTGGCAGGATACATATCCTTAAAAATGTTGACCAGAAGATAAAAAAGCTTGACGAGAGCCTTACGAATTTCCATAACTGCAATAAAGACCTTAATAAGGATAAGACTCTCGTTATCAAGGTCTACGTTATTACCTTTGTGCAGCTCACGGTTCTTTTTCTTGTGCCGTACTGCATTGCCAAGTCATTCGGCAAGGAGGGCGTGCAGATGTTTGATATGCTCTGTGCGCAGTCATTTGTCAGCATGGTTTCGGGTCTTGTGCCGCTGCCCGGAGGTTCCGGAGCCGCCGAGTATTGCTTCAGCGCATTTTTCGGTACGACATTTGACGAGGCTACGATAAAGTCGGCTATACTTATATGGCGGTGCATTACCTACTATCTGACGATAATTATTTCGCTGCCGTTTGCGGCTGTGAGAAAAAAGAAGGTCGCCGCAGAGGATGCCGCAGCTGCCGGTGCTGAAGGCTCTCTTTCAAAATGATATGCGCGGAGGTGTATCCTAATGGGTGAATGCAGCCCTGCTGTAAGTATAATCATACCTGTATATAATTGCGGGAATATGTTCCTGCCGTGTCTTGAGTCTGTCAGGGCACAGAGCTTTGATAACTTTGAAGTTATTATCGTTAACAACCGCTCGGATGACGGCACTGCCGAAGCCGCGCGCTCGGTTGCAGAGAAAGACTCCCGCTTTCGCGTTATCGACAATGACGAGGGCGGAGCGGGGCCTGCAAGGAATCTTGGCGTTTCGCAGGCTCTGGGAGAGTATGTATGCTTTATTGACGGCGATGACAGTATAAGCCCTCAGTATCTTGAAAGGCTGTACAGGGCCGCAAAGGATAATGATGCCGATATTTCAGTATGCGGATTTGATTTCCTTTTCCTGAATACCGGTAAAACCAAAAAGGGGATGAGGGTGCCGGAGAGGACATATACCCGTGATGAAGCGCTCGGACTGCTTTTGGGAGATACGAAAATGCGCTTCTATCTTTGGGCAAAGCTCTGGAGAAGGAGCCTCTTTACCATGCACGATATCAGCATACCCGATATGTATTACGAGGATGCTGCTGTGACGCCGCAGCTTTTCTGGTTTGCAAACATGGTGGTCTCAACAGATTACTGCGGTTATCATTACACAAGAGCGTTTTCTGTATATAAGGAATCAAGGATGACTGTACAGCGCGTGAACGACTATATAAATACCATACCTATC
The DNA here is from genome assembly GCA_902802105.1 of uncultured Ruminococcus sp. Taxonomy (GTDB): domain Bacteria; phylum Bacillota; class Clostridia; order Oscillospirales; family Acutalibacteraceae; genus UBA1213. The sequence continues at coordinate 16,619 of CADCKR010000040.1, read as the reverse complement.
ATAAGGCTGTTTCTGGAGTCTCAGGGCTGCTATGAGCGCTTTAAGGGTAAAATGGGTATGCATATATTCCATGTGTATTTTGCCATACCGTCAGTTGTGCGTCAGTGTGATGCGAAAAGACCCGTAAGGGAAAATATAAAAAGAGCAAGAGCAAAGGTGAGACTGAGCATTAAACTCAGCTATGAAAGGCTAAGACGTCTTGACCTGAATAAACCTGTTGTAGAATAATGAGGTGATCTTTTGAAGAATGCGCCAAAGATATCGGTGGTACTTCCGATATATAAAGTCGAAAAATATCTGTTGAGATGTCTGATGTCTATACAAAGACAGACCTTCAAGGATTATGAGGTGCTTATAATAAACGATGGTTCGCCAGACAGAAGCCCCGAAATTGCCGGAAGGTTCTGCAGATCCGATAAGAGGTTCAGAGTATATAACAAGGAGAACGGCGGACTTTCGGATGCGAGGAATTACGGCATCGAAAGAGCCTGCGGAGAGTATATCACATTTATTGACAGTGATGACCATATACACAAGGACTTTCTCAAAACACTGTATGAGGCCTGTGTGAAGTATAATGCCGATATGGCCTGCTGCAAGTTCATGTATTCGTATTTCGGAACAGGAATGAAGCTTCCGCGCCCGTCATTCCTTAAAGGCGGTACTATGCCGCATGAGCAGGCAATGAATTATCTTGTAAGCGACTACAAGCTCCAGAGCTATGCATGGAACAAGCTCTACAAGACGAAGCTTTTCAAGGATAACGGAATAAGATATCCTGATATGTTCTTTGAGGATATTGCAACGAGCAGCCGTGTTTTGTATTATGCAAACAAGCTGGCTGTATGCGACAGGTATCTGTATTTTTACGAAAAGCGTTTCGGCAGCATCATGGGCACTATGAATATGGAGAAGATCAGCGATTACTGGCGCTCCGTGCTTTCGCAGAGGAACTATTTCCAGTGCTTGGGCGAATACGAAAGGTATAAGCCGGCTGTTGAGAAATTTGCGAAAAAGGCACATGGCATCAATATCTATTCCATAGTGCGTCAGCATATCCTGCATTTTGATTTCAGGAAGATGCGCTATAATCTTGACACCAACGATGATATTTATCACTACATCATTTCGGACGAATATATTGCGAGCGAAGGTCTGCCGGAGATACCGTACAAGTTTATCCAGCCCGGACACAGTAAAAATAATACTAATTCCTGATAAAAAGCAGACTTAGGTTTGCGAGGATGATTTTCGCAAGACGCGGCGGAGGACGCAGGAGGACGCAGGAATCCTGACGGATTCCGAGAACGACAACAAAGTATTGCGGAAATCAGACCGCAAAAATTGTCTGCTTTTTGTTAGGTATTAGTATAAAGCAGGGAAAAAACAGATAAAGGCATGAAAAAAGCCGGTGAGTCATACGATTCATCGGCTTTTTGAATGTGTGCTTTTTACTGAATGATCTCTGTGATCTCCTCGGAAAGTCCGGCGGTACACTGTGCGGGAGCGCAGAGCGGCAGCTTCTTTCCCTTGCGTATGAATACGGGCACCTCGTCAAGTGCGGCTTCTATATAGTGCGTTCCCTGAGAAAGCACCTCTGAGCGGTATACATTTGCGTCCTTGAATATGACAAGGCGCATCTCCTCAGGAAGATAAACGCAGCGGCCGACGGCGTTCTGTTCGTATATGGGCGCTATCATTATGCTGTCGCCTACAAGGAGCTGATCTTCGATATGCCGCGCGCGCCTGTCATCAGGATAACCGAAGGCAAGCGGCTTTATCATCATATCGTCATTATTGCAGGCATTGAGGTAGGATTCATAAAGATAGGGCAGAAGCCTGTAGCGAAGCTCGATAATGCCCTTGAAGGCTTTGGTATCGCCCATGCTGTAGCACTCCTGCCTGCGGGTGCCTAAGGCGCTGTGGTCGCGCATGAGCGGAGTAAAGATGCCTACAGCAAGCCACCTGAGAAGAAGGTCTCTCGTACAGTTTGCACCGAAGCCTCCGAGGTCTGCTCCCGTGTAGATGAATCCGCACATATTCAGCGACGGCATCATCTTTATGTTCAGCAGGATATGCGACCACCAGGACTGATTGTCGCCTGTCCATATTCCGCCGTAGCGGTGCATTCCGATGTATGATGAGCGCGAGAAGATAAGTATATTCTTCTCCGGCGCGAGACGCTTGAAGCCTTCGGAAGCTGCACGTGTCATCATGTAGCCGAAAAGGTTATGTACCTTATCATGGCTCACAAGCTCTCCGTTTATTTTGTGGCGGATGTTGGAGTAATCCTTGCGGCGGTTTGCAAGACCCGTAAACTTTCCCGAAAGCTCAAAGTATTTACTTGCGCTGTTGCAGTTGAAATCAAAGCTTTTAACGTATTCGATTATTTCCTCAACGCCCTCATCAGTGTAGAACATTGCCGGCTCGTTCATGTCATTCCAGAATCCGTCAATGCCTGCGTCAAGGAGCACCTTGTATTTATCGCCGAACCATTTGCGTGCATCGGGATCGAGAAAATCCGGAAAATGCGTTCTTCCCGGCCATACTGCCGCTACAAAGTCACTTCCGTCAGGGCGCTTGCAGAAATATCCGTTTTTCTTTCCTTCTTCGTATATCTCATAGCCGTCCTCTATTTTCACGCCTGCGTCAATTATCGGCACAAGATGTATGCCCGTTTCCTTCATTTCTTTTACAAAGTCAGCAAAGTCCGGAAAGCGCTCACTGCTTACGGTGAAGTCCTTGTAATCCTCCATGTAATCTATATCAAGATATACCGCATCCAGAGGAATGCCGGCTTCACGGTAGCTTTTTACTACATTGCGCACTTCATCGGCGGTGTAGTAGCTCCACCTGCTCTGCTGGAAGCCGAATGCCCACTTTGGAGCAATGTAGCTTTTGCCGATTATGCGCCTGAATTTCCGGACTATATCATAGCTGCTGCCGCCTTCTATAATATAGAGCGAAAAGTCGCTTATCGAAGGAGTTATAGTCAGCCTGTCATATTCTGTGCAGCCGATATCGAAGGTAACTGAGGCGCCGCAGTCGATGAAAACGCCGAAGCAGGTGCCGCTGTCGATTATGATAAAATTGTGGGAGCCGTAGAGTGAGCGCTTTTCCTCTGTGTGGTAGGGGTCATCGCTGTTGAAGCTTTCGTAGATGTGCCCGCGCTTGTTGATGCCGCGCGGCGATTCGCCAAGGCCGTAAACAATGTCGTCATCCGCTAATTTGCAGGAAAAAACGATGTGTCCTTCATTATCGGCCGTTTGCGAAAGATGCTCCGGCTGTCCTTTTTCGGGAGTGATATTTTCAACAACAGCGTCTGTTTCGATGGGGGTGCCGTAAATGTATTTGCGTATCATTATTCAAGCTCCTTCCGTGATGTGTTTTGCAGCTTTACGCTTTTATCGGATAACAATATTATATCACATGATTTAACAAAATTCTACATAAAAGTTGATAACAAACAATAACAGAAAGGCCCGTTCTGTCTTTTATTGTGCATATATTATGATACCTTATTTCAAAACAAATGTCAATAATATCCAATTAAAAACTTGAATATCCGGGTGTGAAAATATTTCCATCAGTAAAAGTGAACATTCGCAATATTTTTCAGAAAAAATTATTTTTTTCCGGAAAAGTACTTGACATTTGATATAATACAAAAAGTTATTTCCGGCTCCAAAAGGTTACAAAAAGGTTACAGATTGTATCGGTGTTGAAAACCTTTCAGCTTATTCCACACCGAAAACATTGATTTATTAACTGTTTCAACAGAGTTTTCAACAGTTTTACACCTTAATTTCCACTGATTCAACCGAGTTTTCAACATTTACAAAACGTATAATACAGAAAATTTTATTCTGTCTGAATATTCTGAAAGAAAAATGTCAAGCATCGCATTGAAACAATTAATCCGGAGGGGAAAAAATGTTAAAGGGAATAAATCACAGCATTATCGAGGTAAACGAAACGGGCAGCGAATATTACGAGAGGGCTATTCTTATCATACGGCCGGAATACGCATCCGCTCAGAGAGCGGTGCTTGAGGATGAAGCCCGCAGGATGCTGCGGGATATGGACGTACCGTCGGCGCTGAGGAGCAAAAGCAGAAGGCTTGTAAGGATTCTTACAGCATCTGCTTTTGCAGCGGGAGGTATTCTGATAGGCTGCATACTGTCGGCGCTTACACGCTGATAAGTCAGCACTGCACTAAGGCGTTAGGCATTCTTTGTGCGGTGCTGCCATAAGTACATTTACCGGAGAGGAGCGTCATATAATTGACAAAGACGCTCTTTTCCGGAGATGATGATAATGAAAAAGCTTTCCTTGCCGATAAATGTGATATCCGTTTTTCTGTGCGGTCTTGTTGTGCAGATGTCCTATGAAGCTTCGGGTCATGCCGCATGGAGTCTGCTGATATCTGCTGTCAGGCAAAGTCCTTGGGAGACAGTCAAGCCCTTCGGACTTGTTTTCATAATGTGGAGCTTTATTGAGCTTTCGTGGTTAAGGCCGCATCTGCTTCGTTTTGTATGCGCAAGAATGACAGCGCTGCTGTTTTTTGTTCCTGCGGCGTGTATACTGCTGTGTACAGCGCCGGCGCTTTGCCGTGACGAATGGTTCAGGTCAGGAGTTATACTGCTGTGCATATCAGCGGCCGAAATATTGCAGACGGTAATATATCGTTCCGGGAGGAGGATAGAATTGTTTTTTATTCCTCTGCTGGCTGCCTTCGCGGTGATATTCTTTTCATTCCTGTTCTGCACCTTTTATCCGCCCGATATGTTATTTTTTGCTTCATAGCTCCCGTGTTCAATATTCAATTTGCAATGCGCAATGTGCAATGAGGTTGACTTTGGAAGTGGTAAGTGATACAATTAACATGGAATTTTGTGTGAATTTAACATAAATAAGCAGGCTTTTACAGATGTGTACCCGATAAGGTCGGGCGTGAGATAAAGGAGAAGCAAATGAAAAAGGGCTTGTGGCTTGCGTTGAGTGCAGTGCTGCTGACAGCCGCGGTCATCGTATTGCCGATAATAAATTCAGGACTGATGCAGAGCAAGCGTTCGCCTTTGCAGGAGGTCAAAAAATCAGATAAGAATATTGTTGAGCGTTCCGAAAATGAGATACCGTCAAAAACAGGCAGCGAACCCAAAAGCAAGGATGAAAACGTGACATTTCTTGTGGTACTTAAAGAGAGATCGCTCATTGAGAGGTTTGCAGCACCTGAGATCAGAGCCGATGATCTCAGGGACTACATACTGTCTGATGCGGGCAGGGATGCGTGTGACGCCGTAAAAAAAAGTCAGGCTGTAGCCAAGGCAAGCATCAAAAAGCTTGTGCCGGCGTCCGATCTGGAAAAAAGCATGACCTTTTCGGCGGTGATAAACGGCTTGACAGTCAATGCTCCGCTCAGCTCAATGCAGAAGCTTCAGAGCATAAACGGAGTGGCATATGTAAGCGTGCTGTATGACGATATGTTTTTTATGGATAATGATACCGGGGAGGAAATATCTCAGGAGAGCAGTATTGAAGAAGGTACAGAGGAGAGCGCACAGGAAAGCACAGAAGAGAGCAGCGAGGAAAGCGGGGGTACATCCGAGGATGAAAGCAGCGATGATACCGACCCTGAAACCGCAGCGGCGGCAGCTAATCTCAGCAGGTTCCTTGAGGTCTATGATTCGCTTATGGGCTTTGACAGCGAGCTGCCGTACAGCGGCGAGGAAATGCTGATAGCCGTGATAGACAGTGAATTCGATGTTGATGACGGCGTTTTTGCGGGACTGCCCGAAAAGACCGCGATCAGCCGTGAGACCATATCAAATCTTTATAAGAATATACGCTTCAATGCGGCAGCAGATAAAGGCGGATCGGCGGTGTATGTCAGCCCGAAGATAGTGTTTGCCTATGATTATGCAGAGGATGACAGCAGCACAAGCGACGAGGCACTGTTTCACGGTACGGCCGCTGCGGCTGTTGCGGCAGGCAAGAGCGGAGAGGATGAAAAGCTTAGATATCACGGCGTTGCTCCCGAAGCACAGCTTGCATTGATGAAAACCTCGTCCCAAAGGCGCAGCGACGGTAAAATAGCCGTCAAGACCGATGCATTCATTGCCGCTGTTGACGACGCGGCAAAGCTTGGCGCCGATGTTATAAATATTAGTCTCGGCAGCTATGACGGTATAAGGAACATCGGTACATTCAGGACTATATTTGACAATCTCTCAAAGGCGGGGATAATCGTTTCCGGAGCAGCGGGCAACGGAGGATATAACGGCTGCGAGCTTGGCAGAATGCCGTCAACATCCGATATTTTCTATTCGGCCGAGAATAAGCTGTTTGATGACAGCGGCGTTCTTACCGCAGGCTCGGTGAATGTGCCGATAAAATTCAGAAGATATATAACCATAGGCGGCAGGAAGATATATTACAGCAGCCTTAACGAAAACAAGCTTTCAAAGATAATCAGATATACAGAGCTGAAAGAAGAGCCGGAGGAAAGCAGCGAAGCATCTGACGGTGAGAGTGAGACTGCTGAGATATCTCAGGAAATGAGCGCTGAACAGAGCATTGAACAGAGCGAAGAGTCTGCGGAGCAGGATATAAGCACTGATGCGGAAGTGACAGGCAGTCCGGAGGACGGAGATGTATCGGAGATATCGGAAATGCCGGAGGATCCCGAGACTTCGGAGATATCGGAGCCTGAGCCGGAAAAAGAGCCGCAGACGGTTCAGAACAACAGGTATATCTATGTTGATTCTTACAGCAGCAATACGGGCTTTGGCGACAAGGAGCTGACGGACAAGGCGCTGATCATAAATGCAAGTCAGACAGATGACATTGAAAAGGCTTTTGAACAGGCTATGATAAGGGGAGTTACCTCTATAATAATTGTAAACGGCGGCATGACAGATGCAGTAAAGACGGCAAAGAGTGTGCCTGTTGTTGCGCTTGACGGAGATGTGAGCGGATTCCTGCTGAAAAGACCTGAAAATGACACGTTTGAAATTACGCTTTCCGGCGACCCTGTGGAGGGCACTTCCCAAAAAGAGGTGTCTGCGTTTACCTCTTACTGTGCTTCGGACAGTCAGGGCATAGGCGCAAGGCTTGCAGCTCCCGGAGAAAATATTCTTGCGGTCCCGTCAAGAGGTGAGGATGCGTTTATCAGCGGCACTTCATCAGCGGCACCGTGTATATCGGGTTCTGCGGCGCTTATCCGGCAGTACCTTGGCGAGATCCTTCCGTCCGGCATCCGCGGACGCAGGAGTGCTGATATCACACAGGCAATTATGCTCAGCAGCTGTCAGCCGGTAAGGATGGAGACCGGTTCAAAGGGCAGCGCTGTATATTATTCACCCAGACAGCAGGGGTTTGGTCTTATAAATATCCGCGGCGCCGTTACATCGGGGGCTTATCTTACCACAAGCGGAGATACGCTCAAAGCCCTGTCGCTCGGTGACGGTGAAACAGGCGAGTATGAGCTTCATTTTACGGTGACGAACCTCAGCGCTGAGGAGAGAACATACAAGCCGTCCTTTGCTGTACAGACGGACAATGATACCTATGACAGTACGGGAAAAAGCTTCAACACAATGAAGCCGAGGTCGCTTACGGGTGATTCTTTGGTAAAGTGGATGTCAGCCGAAGGCAATGAGATAAAGAGCTTTAAGCTTGAAGCCGGTGAAAGCGCAGAGCTTACTGCTGTGCTTACAATAAAGGATACAACACTTTCGGCGCTGAAGGAACGGTATTCCGAGGGCTTCTGGATAGACGGGTATCTGTTTGTCACAGACCAGCACAGCTCGGTGCTTTCGCTGCCGTTTTCGGGATTTTACGGTTCGATGGAGGGTACAGACCCGTTTGACAATACGATATACGACACCGAAAAATCTGTTACAGGACTTACCAGCTCATATAAGGCGGTCGCCTTCAAGAACGGCGGCTACAGCTTTGCTGATCTTTCGTTCAGCGGCGACAGGCTGCTTTTCTCGAAGGATTCTGTCAGGTGCATGGAGGATGACAGCGCATACAGCAGCGCGGTGATACTCCCCGACCTGTATACGCTCAGGACTGTTTACGATATGACGGTAAAAATTTACGATTCAGGCGGCAAGCAGCTTTATTCGGAAAATCTCGGAACATATTCCTCATACCGCCACAAGGATGCACACCCCTTCGAGCAGCTTGCAGACCGTACAAGGGGACTTCGTGAAGCCTTTGCAAAGCTGAGTGCCGGCAGATACAGATATGAGATATCCGCCTGTACGAAAAATGCTGACGGTACGCTGAGTGAGCCGGTAAAGACCTCGGCAGACTTTGAGCTTGACAGCAAGCCGCCAAGAGAGCTGAGCTCATTGACGCGCACAGAGCTTGACAGGATAATACTGGAGCTTACTGCAAATGATGAAAACGGGATCTGCGGATTTGAGCTGTATGCAACGGCATACGACAGCAAGAACGACAAATACGACTACATAGACAGCATAGACGATATGATCAGTGCGGGCTATATCTCGGCTGATGTATGCACTCTTATAGACCAGACCGACAACGATGACGGCAGCTATATCTTCCGCTATGACATAACAGACCTGCAAAGGGAGCTGAGAAAGCTTTCAGTAAACACCACGACATGGCAGAACAAGGTGTCTGACATGAAGATAGCGTATAAGGCGATAGACTGTTCGGGCAATGCTTCGGGAGTAAAGACGGCAGACGTCATTGAGTACGGCAGTGCGGAGTTTGTGTTTACCGATCAGAACGGGCGTCCCGCAAAAGGCATAACGGTAACGATAGACAATACCGCAAAAACCTCAGATAAAAACGGCAGCGTGATATTCAGCAGGCTGGAGCCTGACTATTATAACGCTGTTGTTACTGCCGATAAAAACGAATATGACCTGAGCGTGGGGTCGTACATTGTGAGCATATACAGGGATAAGCTTCACTATAAAGCTGAGCAGACAGTCAGCTTTAAGGGTGAATATTCTGAGGAAAGCGAAGAAGGTTCTGGCGGTGAGGCCGTGAGCGATAAGCAGGCCCCTGTTCATGATATTGACGAGGATAAGGATGATCCTGTTCTTGCGCTGGCGTTTGTGGGCATAATGCTTCTGTTCAGCGCGGCGATATTCGTTATCCGCAAAAACTATAATAAAAGCTGAGCTTATTTAGAGCAACACCCGGGTAAATCAATTTTTAAAATTTACAGCAGGCAGTATCACAAAATCACAATAGAGGATAATTTTGTGTAGTATTTTGATCTCAAACATATCAAATTCAGCGGTTTTAGGAAGGGTTTTCCCCGTGTGACCTGCCGGCCAAAATTGATTTCCGTGGGCAACACCGCTGCAAGCTTGACAAGAAGCGCTTTTTGAGGTTTAATAGTAGCATGGGTTTGTCATAAAAGAATGAAATGTGTCTGGAGGAATGAACAATGGTATATGTGTTTCTTGCGCAGGGCTTTGAAGAAATAGAGGCGCTGACTCCTGTTGATGTTCTGAGGAGAGGAAAGGCAGAGGTCGTGACAGTAGGCGTCGGCGGCAGGAGTATAAAAGGTTCTCACGGTATTGTTGTGGGCGCTGATATATGCGACAGCGATATAAAGAGCTTTGAGGGAGTTGAAGCTGTCGTGCTTCCGGGAGGTATGCCCGGAACGCTGAATCTTGAAGCAAACAAGACCGTACAGGAGGCAGTTAGGTACTGCGCCGAAAACAATGTCATACTCGGAGCTATATGTGCGGCTCCTTCTATACTCGGCCATGCGGGCGTACTCGAAAATAAACACGCAGTATGCTTCCCGTCATTTGAAACAGAGCTTGCAGGGTATATACCTACAGATGATTACGTTTGCCGTGACGGAAATATTATAACAGCAAAGGGCATGGGTGTTTCTCTGGAGTTCGGATTAAAGCTGTTAGAGGCTCTCAGAGGCTCTGAGACAGCTGAAAGGGTAAGGTCGTCTGTACAATGCCGATAAGAGATCTCAGACAAGAAAAAAACCGGCTGAGAAATCAGTACAAAAGCATCAGAAAAAGCTATGATCCATACTATAAATCCACGATGGATAAGTATATATTCAGACGGATAACAGGGCTTTATCAGTACAAGTCGGCAGAGGTCATACTGACATATGTTTCCAAGGAGCTTGAAACAGATACTATCAGGCTGATAAAAAGGGCATGGGCTGACGGCAAGAGGGTCGCAGTCCCCAAGTGCATAGACGGCACAAGGCTCATGAAGTTTTACTATATAAACAGTTTTTACCAGCTCGAAAAAAGCAGCTTCGGCGTTTCCGAGCCGAAGGAGCAGCTTTGTGAGAAGCTTGACACTGTGCCTGACAACAGTATATGCATCGTGCCGGGAATGGCTTTTGACAGCAGCGGCTATCGCCTTGGCTACGGCAAGGGCTATTACGACAGGTTCCTTTCGGGCTATAAGGGCCTTAAGGTGGGTATCTGTTACAGCGACTGCATAAAGTGGGCGCTGCCCAGAGGAAAATACGACAGGCCGGTGGATATCCTGATAACAGACAGATTTTTCAGGGTTATCCGTTCAGATAAAACAGAACGCCGTGTGTGATGTGCCGGTGCGGCGTGTGCTTTGTGCGGCACTACTCCCAATATCAAAGGAGGTCTTTCTCTGATGAGTGATGAGCTTGAGAGAAAAAGACAGGAAAAAATAGCAAACTTCAAGCTGAATCTTAATATTGATGACCCGGATGAGACGGGTACCGAAATACACAGCAATACAGGAACGGAACAGGGCATAGGCGAAGGAACGGAAGCCGCTCAGGAGGGCGGCTCTGAGGGTGAGCTGAGCAGCTACAGCTCAGTGCCGGATGCGGAATCGGGCAGCGTTGACAAAAAAAGCCTGAGAAAAGCCAAAAGGACCGACCGTAAGCGCCGGAAGAAAAAGGCAAAGAAAAACCGCAAAATTTTCAGGGTAGTATGGGTAGCGATGGTCATATTCGTTTCAGTAATGATCGGCGAGTTCGTTATGGTCGGCGTAAACGATATGCTTGGCGTAGGCCGTGAAGCCGAGTCGTCAGTGACGATAACCATACCGCAGGATGCGGATATTGATACGATAACCGATATCCTGTATGATAATGAGGTCATAAAGGTCAAGTGGTTCTTCAAGCTTTATGCTACCATGACAAAGGCGACCTCCGGCTTTACGCAGGGTACATTTGAGATAGAAAAGAACAAGGATTATCAGGCTCTTATCAACTATATGCAGTCCGATATGAACAGGACAGACGTTGTTACCATACGCTTTACAGAGGGTATGTCACTAAAGCAGTATGCAAAGCTCTTGGAGGACGGCAAGGTTTGCAGCGCCGATGAGTTCCTTGAAGCCTGCAATTCCGATATGTTTGACGATTATGAATTTATCGGCAGCATTTCAAATCCGAAGGATCGTTACATCAAGCTTGAAGGCTATCTGTTCCCGGATACCTACGACTTCTTTGTAGGCGAGAAGGTGGAAACAGTCATAGAGAAATTCCTTGCAAACTACCGCCGCAAGGTATATGCTACAAAGTCGAGAGTGCTTGGTCAGACCAAGAAGATGACTATTGCCGAGAGAGCCGAGCTTATAGGCATGAGCATGGAGGACGTGCTTACTCTCGCTTCGCTGATACAGGCAGAGGCTGCCAACAAGGACGATATGTATGAGATATCCGCAATACTTCATAACCGACTTGCTACCATACCGAATGACGGTGTAAACAAGAACGGTGAGAGCGGTCTTGCATATCTCCAGCTTGACTCTACCAAGTATTATCCCTACGCTTCACTGAAGGATATCCCGCTCAGCGAGAGGTCTAAGTTCAAGAGCAGGTACAATACCTATAATATCATCGGTCTGCCGGACGGTCCTATCTGCAATCCGGGACTTGAAGCGATCCAGGCGGCTCTTACAGTGGGCAAGACCGAGAATTACTACTTCTGCCATAAGTCTGCTGAGGAAAATATGCCGGCTATTGCTTACTATGCTAAGACAATGGACGAGCATCTTGAAAATCTCAAGAAGGCGGGTCTTACATAATGATCCGATAAACAGTGTCCTGTCTGTGGAAAGTCACTTTGCACAGACAGGATTTTTTGTGCAGATGTTTGTTCAAAATTAGTACAAACAAAATTAACAATTTGATTGTTTTCAGTTAGCTTTATATATGATAAAATATATGTGTGCTGTAATATCTATCTGCGCAAATTTTTGTTTTGTACAGCAATATTTAGGGGGCATATATATGGAATCATATTCACGGCTTTATACTAAAAAAATCGTTGATTCAATCATACACAGTCTTGAACAGAAACACAGCAGCGTTTTGTTTGTAAAGCATTATAATACCCTGAATGTTCCCATAGATAACATACAGGAATCGGTGGCGGGCAGTAAGAAAAAGATCGAGCTGCTTTATCACGAGTTCTCTGCAACAAAAATGCAGGAGGCCTATGAGCCGTTTCTGGGATGGATAAAGCAGCTGTATTTCAGGTTCTATTGTGATGTGTCTGTGAGCGACTTCCTTGAGGCTGCGGGTGTGTATTACCTTGCACGTTCGGCTATTGAAAGCTACATACTTACAGGCAAGTGCAAAAGGATAGAGGATATGATACCCGTTGAAACGGAATATGAGTTAAAAATGTTTGCTGACTCTTTAGCAAAGCTTTTTGATTATGTTTCAGAGCATCATACACTGTTTTTTGTATTGAACCGCCTGCATCTTGCGGAAAATTCGACGCTCCATTTCCTTACAGAGTTCATATCCAAGCCGAAGAAGAATATCTCTCTGCTTGCAAACTATAACGAGGCTTATGTTGTACCTGCATATACCAAGGACAGATGGATAAGCCTTGTGCATAAGATAGAAGACATGAACTATATGCTGGAATGGAACGTTCAGGATGTTCAGACAGAAATGAACATAAATGATGTTTTTGAGCCTGTAATGACCGATTTCCCCGAGTACCTGATAATGATAAACAACATGATACAGACGGTCGCAATAAAGCAGGCTATGTATTACCTGAAAATACTGTATAATAAGATATCTACCGAAAAGGTGAACATAAGCTCAAAGAATAAGGCAAAATTCTATATCCTGTATGCGCTTGCTTCTCTTTATAATAAGAATATAACCAATGCGCTTATTATGTGTGAAAAGCTGAAAAATATCAACGAAAAGCATCCTGATCCCAAATATTCATTTAATTATCATTATCTTCTTGCTCTGTGCGAAAGCTTTGAGGGGCAGAGGAGCCTTGCAGAGAAAAACTGCGCAAAGTGTACGCAGATAGCTATTGAAATAGAATCCGACAAATACCTGTTCATGTCGCAGCTGCTGTATTATATCTATTCTCTCGACAGCTGGAACAATACATATCGCTGGGACAGGAAGTTTGAGGGTGAGGAGCTTGATGCTTTTGCAGAGAAAGCAATGAAGTATCATGCATATAACCATCTTGCTCATATATTCTTCTTCGGCTGCGGCAATGAAAAAGAAAATTATACCAACGAAAGCTGTACCTGCGAGGATACCAAGTATTTCAAGAAGGCGATGCAGATAGCTCAGATGCTCAATAACGAGCGGCTTATTATCTCGGCATGGAAAAAGAGTGTATTCATGGCTCAGGGCTACGGCTGCTTCGGCTATGTAGACTACTACTACAAACGATGCCTTGAAATAATCGAGCGGCAGAACAATCCTGTTGAGGAAGCAAATATATACAACGGTCTGGGCTTCAACCGCATAGTCAGCGAGCAGTTTACTATCGCAAACGAGTATTTCAACAAGGCGCTTGATATCTTCTATGCTCAGAAGAAATACTATTTTGTGGCTGAGACGCTTTACAATATGGCAACGAATGCTATTCTTGCGGATAACTACGAGACAGCCTGCAATAATCTGATGTACTGCCTGAAGCTGCTGAAGGCTATAAAAAAGAACCGCATGAATATATGCAATATGTCAAAGGTGTACGGCATGATAGCATATTGCAGCTATAAAATGGGAATAGATTATAACGCGCATTTCTATCTGAACAAGATGGAAAGGGTGCTGTACCATGTTATCCATCCCGACGGTGAGCCGAGCTACTTCCTCTGGGACGATGATATGTTCTTCTACTATTTTGACTGCGGTCTGCTGGAAAAGTCGGAAAACATAGAAAAAGCGCAGTTCTATTTTGACAAGGCAAGGTATCATATGCTGCGCTCTGACGGCCTGCAATTCTTTGTGTACACTATGTTTGCGCTTGAACAGGCTGACCTTTATGAAAAGCAGAATGAGCCTGAAAAGGCTAAGGAGATACTTGAGACCTGCATGGAGTTCTGCAACAGCAGAGGATATAAGCATAAGGAAGAAATTCTTTTTGCAAGGCTCCACAAGCAGGCATTGATAAGCAAATATGTTCCGCTGCCGCTTACCGGCGTAGACAAGTATCAGATAGAGGAGCTTGCGCAGCGCGCCGAGATGGAAATGATGCTTGCCGACAGGACAAAGGGCATGGACTTCCTTGTTGCCTGGCAGGAGCTTATCAATAAGGAAAATTACACGATAGATGATATCATCGAAAACTCCATGACGACAATGCAGAACAACTACAATCTTGACGGCATAATCTATGTCGAGATAGTTGACAAAAAGCCTGTGCTGCGCTATATGTGCGGAGATTATGAGATAAGCGATGATCAGCTGACTAACATAACGGAATATCTCACGCGCCACAAAAAGGAATTCGTTACCTCGCGCTATGACAGGGAATTCTATAATATGCAGTCTATAGTTTCTGTACTCGGCGTCAACAAGATAGTATCCTTCGGCTGTGTGCCGATATCTGTTGACGAGGAACTGACGGGCTATATAATCGCTGCGATAGATCTGCATGATAACATGACAAACAATATCGTTTTTCTTGACAGGAACGATATCACGATATTCAAGTTTGCTCTCAGCCAGCTGACGGATAACCTTTACAGACTGAAAGCAAGGGACGAGATTAGCCAGATGAACAAGAAGCTCCAGCGCAGTGCTGTTACAGACCTGCTCACCGGACTTATGAACCGTCAGGGATTTGCGAAGAAGGTAGGGGATTATGAAGAGCTTGTCAGGAGCGGAAAGAAGGAGAATATCTGCGCTACTGTTCTTTATATAGACCTTGATAACTTCAAGCTCTGCAATGACACCTTCGGCCATGCTGTCGGTGACGTGATACTGAAATGTTTCTCGCGCCTTATTGAGCGTGTTGCCGACTCCGAGAGCTATGTCGTGCGCTACGGCGGCGATGAATTCCTGCTCATTATGCCGGGGCACGAGCTTGATGACGGTATTGTCGTTGCAAAGGAGATATATAATCAGCTCAAGATAGAAAACAACTTTATTGATGATATCGAAGAAGCCGTTCACGGAACTGTTGATATTTCGCCTGACCGCAGAGTATCGTGTTCTATCGGTATTGCTTCTGTGGATAAATACGACCGTGAATCGGTAGACCTTGCGCTTAAACACGCCGACTCGAAGCTTTATGCTGTAAAGAAGAGTGAAAAATCCAACTACAGTGTATGGCGTGACGAGATAGACGGAGAATAAAATAAATGATCCGATGGGATTTTTGGTGTTCCATCGGATCATTGTGTTTTTTAAGCGTGGTATTTTGCCGTTACTGAGCTGCGGCAATTCTTGAATAGTGGAAAATGTACTGCTGGGCTATGCCGGCATAACGTCCGAGAGATTCTACGGTAATGCCGCTGAATGTGGTAGAGAGCGCTTTCTTCATCCAGACGTCTATCGGGAAGGCGTCGAGCCGGTGCAGACCGTAAAGCAGAGTGCATTCTGCGACCTTTGCGCCTACGCCTGTTATCGTCATAAGCTCTTTGCGGCAATCGGCGATAGGTGCATCGTGCATTTTTTCAAGATCGACCTGTCCTGACGAAACCTTTCTTGCAGCGTCGATTATGTATCTTGCGCGGAAGCCTGCCCGCAGCGGCGCAAGGTCGGCCTCACTCAGAGCTGCAATTTTATCGGCATCGGGGAACGAGTATGCATTGCCTATATCACTGCCGAAGCTTTCGCACAGCCGTGAAACAATGCCTTTTATGCGCGGGATATTGTTGTTCTGCGAGATGATAAAGGAGCACAGCGCTTCCCATGGCTCCTGACGGAGTATCCTTATGCCGTCTATGCTGTCAACGGCGCATCGAAGCTGAGGACAAAGTGAGATTATTTCGCTGCGTATGCTGTTGTAGTCGGCGTCAAGATCAAGATAATCCTTCCATAAGCTGTTGAAATCGTCCTCGCAGCAGCCGCTGATAATTATGTATCCGTCCTTTGATGATATTCTTGTGTATTTTCCTTTGACTATTCCGTGATATGAACCGTCCGGCTCCTCGTCCCAGCGGAAGCATTGGCCGCAGTCAAAGGTGTTTTTCAGATCAAAGCAGTCCTCTGTGGTGATGACCGCTCCTTCGCTTGTGAAGCTTACATTCATTTTTTACATCTCCGTTTTCAGATTTAGGGCAATACCGCACAAAGATAGTGCCGCAGATGCGCCGGCGCAGAGCCTGCGCTCCCGTGTTAGTTATGGGAACATTTTTCATTCCGACAGATA
>CADCKR010000039.1 GCA_902802105.1 uncultured Ruminococcus sp. | reverse complement strand
ATAAATTTGTTTACAAATTAAGAAAAAAGAGTTATACTAAAGGCAATACTGCATCAGGTGGCTGCGGTATTGCCTGTTTTTGTTCCGGCAAAAGCAGTATTATTGCTGCCTGGCCGCAGGTGCATGGGCTGCGTTACTTACGTGCTGCGTAAGAGCAGCCGCGGAATGTCTCCTGCGGAAACGAAATTATGAGGTGAAAAAATGCGAAAGGCTGTTATTGAAAGAACCACTAAGGAAACACAGATCAGCATTACTCTTTCCCTTGACGAACAGTTTGCGGACATAGACACCGGCATAGGCTTCTTTGACCATATGCTTACTGCTTTTGCGGTACACGGCGGGTTCGGGCTTTCAGTCAGGGCAAAAGGGGACCTTTATGTGGATTGTCACCATACCATCGAGGATACCGGCATCGTTTTGGGAAAAGCCCTTGACAATGCTCTCGGCGATAAGGGCGGCATCGCAAGGTTCGGTTCGTTTTATGTTCCTATGGACGAGGCTCTCGGCTTCTGTTCGCTTGATATCAGCGGCAGACCGTTCCTGGTTTTTGACGCTGCATTTCCCGAAGAACGCATCGGCGGCTATGACAGCTGCATGACAAAGGAATTTATGCGTGCGTTTGCTTTCAACTCAGGCATAACGCTTCATCTCAGGGCGCTGTACGGCGAAAACTCGCATCACATTACCGAAGCTCTTTATAAAGCTCTCGGTCATGCACTCAGCCAGGCAGTAAAGCCGCTCAGCGGAAGCGCACCGCTTTCTACTAAGGGTGTGCTGCGATAATTTCGCAAAGATACATCCTGTATTAAAAAATTAACCTTATCGGAAGGATGAACATATTTATGCTTATTATACCTGCAATCGACATCAAGGACGGCAACTGTGTAAGACTTTACAAGGGCGACTACTCCACTGCGCACAAGGTCGCAGACAGTGCCGTTGATACGGCAAAGAAATTCCAGAACGACGGTGCAGAGTGGCTGCACATGGTTGATCTTGACGGCGCAAAGGACGGCAAGAGAATAAACTCTGAGCTTATCCTTGAGGTAAGAAAGAACTGCAGCCTCAAGATCGAGGTAGGCGGCGGCATCCGTGATATGGAGGCTGTGGATTTCTATCTTGAAAACGGCATTGACAGAGTTATCCTTGGTTCTGCCGCAATAAAGGATCCCGACTTTGTAAAGGCTGCCGTAAAAAAATACTCCGACCGCATTGCCGTGAGCATAGATGCTCTCAACGGCATGGTCTCGGCTGAGGGCTGGCTCGATACCTCAGAGGTAGGCTACATAGAGCTTGCAAAGCAGATGGAGGATATCGGCGTAAAATACATTATTTTTACTGATATCTCAAAGGACGGTATGCTCTCCGGCCCGAACCTCACAATGCTTGACGAGCTGAAATCATCGGTCAAGTGCAGCATTATCGCATCGGGCGGCGTTTCTAACCTTATGGATATAGTCAACCTTGCAAGGCTGAACATCTATGGCGCTATCAGCGGCAAGGCTGTATATACCGGAAATCTCGGCCTGCCGCAGGCTATTGCTGCTGCCGATGCTGTAGCTGTTGCCGAGACTAAGGAAACTGAGGTGACGGAATGACAGACAAGTTTGCGTTCATTGAGGACTATTTCAAAAAAGCCGACCTGCTGCCTGCTATAGTTCAGGAGAGATCAACAGGTCAGGTGCTCATGCTTGCATACATGAACAGGGAATCTATGAGAAAGACGTTTGAAACGGGCTACACATGGTTTTACAGCCGTTCACGTCAGGAGCTTTGGAACAAGGGCGCAACGAGCGGGCATCTTCAAAAGGTAGTTGACATAAAGGGCGACTGCGACAAGGATACACTGCTTGTGACGGTTGACCAGACAGGCCCTGCCTGCCACACGGGAAGTCACTCATGCTTTTTCAATAACTTATGGGAGGAATACAACAATGGCTGAGAACAACAGCGAGCTTTACGATCTTTACGCAACTATACTCGACAGAAAGGCAAACAAGCAGGAGGGCTCATATACCTGTTACCTTTTTGAAAAGGGTCTTGACAAGATACTCAAAAAGGTCGGCGAGGAATGCTCAGAGACTATAATTGCAGCCAAGAACGGCGACAACAAGGAGACAGTGCTTGAAATTTCTGACCTGATATATCATCTGTTTGTAATGATGGCTGACCAGGGCATAACCGTTGACGAGGTTATGGCGGAGCTTTCAAAGCGCAGCCAGAAGACAGGCAACCTCAAACAGTTCCACCAGGTGGACAAGAATACCTGATAATATACTTCCTCACGATTCGGAGCTGCCGCGAAGAAAAATACTTCGGGGCAGCTCTTTTGTGCGCCGAATCGGGAGCGCCGGCGAGCCGCCGGTGCCGATTCGCTGCCTGTCTTGCTCATACCTCAGTTCGTGCCGCCGCGGAAAGTAAATTAGCGTCTGTAAAATAAGTCTTTGCAAAGCACTGCGAATGCACCTGCTTCTACGGGGATAACTAAAGAATGAGCAGAACAAAGCGAGTGTAAACGAGCGGAGCGGACAGGGGAGCGCAGGCTCTGCGCGGGGCAGATATCGTTGGAAATATGGTTGATAAAAACGGCGGGATGTGATATGATATAAGATATGCATTGTAAAATATGAGATTTGCCGAAACAGGAGGGATAATTCTTGCCTGACAAGAATACGACAGAGCTTCTGCCAAAGGAGCAGGAGGAATATATCGACCGCCTCAGCGATGTTCTGCTGTATCGCTATGGTACGGAGCATCCGAAGGCGTTCATACATACATACGGCTGTCAGCAGAATGTGGCGGACAGTGAAAAGCTTAAGGGTATGCTCAAAAAAGCAGGCTGTGAGCTTACTGATGATAAGGAAGCTGCGGA
The DNA here is from genome assembly GCA_902802105.1 of uncultured Ruminococcus sp. Taxonomy (GTDB): domain Bacteria; phylum Bacillota; class Clostridia; order Oscillospirales; family Acutalibacteraceae; genus UBA1213. Next base: position 10,727 of record CADCKR010000039.1, on the reverse strand, counting down.
TATCATAATCTTCAATACCTGCGCTGTGCGTGAACACGCCGAAGACAGGGTGTTCGGAAACGTGGGCGCACTGAAAGCACTCAAACGCAGAAGGCCGTCGCTGCTCATAGCGCTTTGCGGCTGTATGATGGAGCAGGAGCATATCGCCGAAAAAATATACAGGAGCTTTCCGTATGTGGGGCTTGTGTTCGGTACGCACGTTATACACAGGTTCCCTGAGCTTTTGTTCAATGCGCTCACTACAGGAAAAAGATGCATTGAAAGAGGCGCAGATGACGGAAAGATATATGAGGGCATACCTCTGCACCGTGACGGCAGCTTCAAGGGCTGGCTGCCTGTTATGTACGGCTGCGATAATTTCTGTACTTACTGCATTGTCCCCTATGTAAGAGGACGTGAAAGGAGCAGAAATCCGGAAATTATCATAGAAGAAGCCCGCAGCATGATAAATGCCGGCTACAAGGAGATAACTCTTCTTGGGCAGAACGTGAATTCATACGGCAAGGGCATGGAGGAAGGGGTGCGTTTTCCGCAGCTGCTGAAAGGAGTTGCCGACATTGAAGGCGACTTCTGGCTGAGCTTTATGACGTCACACCCGAAGGACGCTTCAAGGGAGCTTATTGATGTGATAGCGGATAATGCGAAGATATCGCCGCATCTGCACCTGCCCTTCCAGAGCGGCAGCGACAGGATATTAAAGCTCATGAACCGTCACTACGATGCTGAGAAATATCTTGATATCGTCAGCTATGCAAAGAAGCGCATACCCGACCTTGAACTGACAAGCGATGTAATAGTAGGCTTTCCGGGCGAGACAGAGGAGGATTTTCAGTGTACGCTTGATCTTATCGAAAAGGTCGGTTTTACTTCACTGTTTACCTTCATCTATTCGCCGAGAGTGGGTACGCCTGCCGCAAGGCTCGACGACCCGTATACGCATGAGGACAAGGCTGAGCGCATGGGCAGACTGCTCAGGCTTCAGGAGCAGATATCTGCCGGGCGTACAGCTGCAATGGTAGGAAAGCGCATGAGGGTGCTCATTGAGGAGCAGGCAAGGGAAGGCGTACTCAACGCAAGAACACACGGCGGCGTTGTGGTTGAAGTACAGGGAGACCCGTCGCTTATCGGCAGCTTTGCAGAGGCGGAGGTCACAGAAGCCCGCAATTTCATTCTCAGGGGTAAATTAATACGGTAATTATTCGTCCGCTGTAAAACAGCGCGATGATGGTTATAAAAACAAAAGGAGAGAAACAAAATGGAAAACAAAAACGTAAACGAGCTTGATGTTATCGAGCTTACAAGAGAGCTTGGCAAGAAGATACAGCAGGAGGATGTGTTCATAAAATATCAGCTTGCAAAGCAGAACGCCGATAATGATGCAGACCTGCAAAAGATCATTGAGGAATTCAGCGACAAGAGAACAGAGCTCAGCAAGGAATCCGGCAAGCCCGAAAACGAAAAGGATGCTCAGAAAATACAGCAGATCAGCCGCGAGATGCGCCGCTGCTACGGTGAGATCATGTCTAACCAGAGCATGATAAGCTACAATGATGCAAAGGATAACTATGACGTTCTGATGAACCGCATAAGCACCATAATACAGAAATCCTTCGAGGGTGAGGACCCGGCAACTGCGGATTATTCTCCCAACTGTACGGGAAGCTGTGCTACCTGCGGCGGATGCGGCTGATAAGAATATTGCCGGAACAAAGGGGTGAGGAAAATGGCGGGACTCTCTCCGCTGATGCAGCAGTATCTTAGCATTAAGGAAGAAAACAAGGATACCATTGTTCTTTTCAGGGTCGGTGACTTCTATGAGATGTTCTTTGACGATGCGAAGCTTGCTTCAAAGGAGCTTGAGCTTACTCTTACGGGAAAGGACTGCGGCCTTGATGAACGCGCGCCGATGTGCGGCGTACCGTTTCACAGTGCAGAAACGTATATAGCAAGGCTTGTGGCAAAGGGACACAAGGTGGGTATATGCGAGCAGACCGAGGATCCGGCCAAGGCAAAGGGTCTTGTAAAGCGTGAGATAATCAGGGTGGTAACGCCCGGCACCGTCATGGAATCCTCAATGCTTGACGACAGCGTAAACAACTATATCTGCACTGTTTTTACCCAAAAGAAGCAGACCGGCCTTGCTTTCTGCGATATCTCTACAGGCGAGCTTTATGCGACCGTGCTTGAAGGCGATGCGCAGGAAAGCGAGATAAAAAACGAGCTTCTGCGCTTCAAGCCCTCAGAGCTGCTTATCGGCGGCGATGCGGTGCGTTTCAGGTCGCTTGCAGCCTTCATAAAGGATAAACTCACTGCTGCGGTAACTATGCTTGACGATGAGGAATTTTCCTTTGCCGAAGCCGAAAGGGTAATACTTGCTCAGTTCGGCAGGAGCAGCCTTGATGAGCTTGACCTTGCTGAAAAACCGCAGACTGTTTCGGCTCTTGGCGCACTGCTCTCGTATCTCAGGCGCACACAGATGAACGGTCTTGAACGCATAAGCAGGATCGACCTCTACAGGGAGGAACAGTTCGTTCATCTTGATTACAACACCAGAAGAAATCTGGAGCTTACTGAGCCGCTCAACAGCAAGAACAAAAAGGCCTGCCTTCTTGCGGTGCTTGACAAAACCAAAACAGCTATGGGAAAGCGCCTTCTTACAAGCTTTATCGAAAAGCCGCTTGTGAGCATAGCCGGAATAATATCCCGCCAGAATGCCGTGACAGAGCTTTATGAGAATATAATCATGCGCTCTGATATCAGGGAAGCCATAAGCGGCATAACCGACATACAGCGCTCTGTGACAAGAGTGGTTTACGGTTCGGCAAATGCAAGGGAGCTGCGTTCGATGTATCAGGCTCTTGTGAAAATGCCGGGCGCAAAAAGAGCAGTAAGCACTGCATCGTGCGGGCTTTTGAAGTCTATATATGAGGACATAGACCCTCTTGAAGATATTTGCAGCCTTATTGATGGATCCATTGTTGAAGACCCGCCGTTTTCCGTGCGTGAAGGCGGCATGATAAAGGACGGCTACAGCAAGGAGCTTGACGAGCTGCGCTATGACATGAACAACAGCTCTGAGTTAATGGCGGGAATTGAAGCCCGTGAGCGTGAGCGTACAGGCATATCAAAGCTGAAAATAGGATATAACCGTGTTTTCGGCTACTATATCGAGGTCTCCAATTCCTTCAAGTCGATGGTGCCTGACGATTACATCCGCAAGCAGACGCTTGTGGGCGGAGAACGCTTCATCACGCAGGAGCTAAAAGAGCTTGAACAGCGCATACTCGGCGCAAAGGACAGGAGCTGCGGGCTTGAATATTCTATCCTTGAGGAAATACGCGGAAGGATATCCGGGGCTCTTGAAAGGATAAGCCGCACAGCGTCTGCGATAGCACTTCTTGACGTTATATCCGGCCTTGCGCAGGCGGCGTTTGACAACAACTATACCTGCCCGATGATCACGGACAGCGGCGTTATAAAGCTTACCGACAGCCGCCATCCTGTGGTAGAGAGCATACTTGAATATCAGAATTTCGTGCCCAATGATGTTTTCCTTGACAGCGGCGATGACCGCGTGGCTATCATAACCGGACCGAATATGGCGGGCAAGTCCACTTATATGCGTCAGGTCGCGCTGATAGTCCTTATGGCTCAGATAGGCTCATACGTTCCCGCAAGACAGGCGGAGATATCCGTCGTTGACAGCATATTTACCCGCATAGGTGCATCCGATGACCTTTCTTCGGGGCAGTCTACTTTTATGGTAGAGATGAACGAGGTCGCCTACATACTTTCAAACGCCACTAAAAACAGTCTGCTTATACTTGACGAGATCGGCAGGGGAACCTCTACCTTTGACGGCATGAGCATTGCAAAGGCTGTGCTTGAATATGTTGCGGATAAGAAGGCCCTTGGCGCAAAGACTCTTTTTGCAACTCATTATCACGAGCTGACCTCGCTTGAAAAGACCGTAAAGGGCGTCAGAAATTATAATATAGCCGCAGTCAAGCGCGGTGACGACATAACCTTCCTGCGAAGGATACTTCCGGGAGCCGCTGATGAAAGCTACGGCGTTGAGGTGGCAAAGCTTGCCGGTCTGCCGGAATGTGTTATCGAGCGGGCAAAAAAGATACTTTCTGAGCTTGAAAGCTCAAACCCGAAGCCGAAAAGGAGACAGCAGAAGCCGAAGGATGAGCAGCAGCTTACTCTTGTTCCCGAACAGAGCGAGGCAGAGAAGCGCCTGTCCTCAATAGACATAAACAAGCTGACGCCTATGGATTCGATGAATATACTTTTTGAGCTTATCAAGTTAGCAAAGAAATAACAGATCTTACCCTCGGCTCACCGCAGAGCCTATTGCCTGTGCGGGAGCTGAGGAAGCATAAAAACTTATTGCCGGAGGTGTGTGGAGTGCCTGTAATAAATGTTTTATCAAAGCAGGTCGCAGAGCTGATCGCCGCAGGCGAGGTGATCGAAAGGCCGGCTTCCGTTATCAAGGAGCTTGTGGAAAATTCAATAGATGCCGGAGCAAAGTCGGTGATCGTTGAGATAAAGAACGGCGGCATTACATTCATGCGTGTTACAGACAACGGCTGCGGCATCGAGCGTGACGATGTAAGGAACGCTTTCCTGCGCCATGCGACAAGCAAGATAGCCGTTCAGGACGACCTTGAAAGCATAGGTACGCTCGGCTTCAGGGGAGAGGCTCTTGCTTCGATATGCGCCGTTTCAAGAGTTGAACTGATAACAAGGAGCGCAAAGGAGCAGACGGGCACGCTTTTCAGGCTTGAAGGCGGAGAGGAGATCCTTTTTGAGGAAACAGGCTGTCCGCAGGGAACGACCTTTGTTGTGAGGGATCTTTTTTATAATGTTCCGGCGAGGATGAAGTTCCTGAAAAAGGACATTGCCGAATCAAACACGGTTTCTACGCTTATGGACAGGATGGCGCTGTCACATCCGGAGATAGGCTTTACCTTCATCCGTGACGGCAGGCAGATAATGAAGACCTCCGGCAACGGAGATATGAAAACGACTGTCTTTCAGGTGTTCGGCAAGCAGTTCACAGACGGGCTGATACCTGTTTCATACGAGTTTCATGGCATTGCTCTCAGCGGCTACATAAGCGATCCTGCAAGCTCCAACAGGGCGAGCCGTAATATGCAGATATTCTTTGTCAACGGGCGTTATGTGCGCACAAAGACAGGCGCGGCCGCTCTTGAACAGGCGTATAAGGGCTTTATAATGACAGGCAAGTTTCCGGCGTGTGTGCTTGAAATGAAAATGAACTGTTCTACCCTTGATGTAAACGTACATCCCGCAAAGCTTGAAATACGCTTTACAAATGAACGTCCGGTGTACGACTGTGTATATCATGGCGTGCGCACTGCACTTTCAAACTGCGATATGCGCAATAATGCGGGCGCAGGAATGAATACGGCTGTTACCGACCCGCTTATCCTCGGAAAAAGAGCCGACAGAGGCTCACAGCTTGGCTTTATATCGGGAAGGCAGCCGCAGATAAACGATGATGCAGCCGAGCCGGAGGTCTTTGCTCCGCCGCCGACAAATTTTTCTTCGGAGTTGCTGAATGATTCGGCAGGCCTTGCGCAAAACTATTACAGAAGCAGTAAAGCGCCTGCTTACAGATACGGTCAGGCAGCTTCGGTGAGTGAAGGCGGCAGTGCCGCAGCGGCAAAGAAAAGCATTTTTGACTATGACACATCTGCGGCTTCACCGAGGAGCACAGCCGCAGATGCGCAGTCAGCAAGCGGCGCTCAGTACGGTGCAGATGCCGCAGGCTCCGAGGCTGCGCCGACAATGCTTCCGGCTCAGCTTATTACGGACAGCAGCCTGCCGGCAGAGCTGACAGAAAGTGCATCTCAGCCTGCCGTCGGCAGCGATGATGCAGAGGCATCTTCCTTTGCAAAGTCTGTTAATGCTCAGGCGGGTGCGGACGAAAGCACTCTGCCGCCTGCGAAGATGCAGCACACAGAGGAACAGCGCTCCGCAGAGATATGCATAACCGAAAAAGAAAACATACAGCGTCCGGTAAAATATGTCGGAGAGGCGTTTTCAGCCTACATCATAGTCGAATATGATGATAAAAGGCTTATGTTCATCGACAAGCACGCAGCCCACGAAAGGCTCATTTACGAGAAGCTGAAACGCACACATAAAGGTACGTCTGCACAGCTTTTGCTTGAACCCGTCATCGTGACGCTTGACAAGGCCGAGATGCTTGCAGTGCTTGAAAACAAGGATGTGCTGCTTGAAGCGGGCTTTGAGGTAGAGGAATTCGGCGCCGGAACGGTGCTGCTGAGGAGTGTTCCCGCTCTGCTTGAAAAATTAGAGATAACCGAAGCGTTTCTTGAAACGGCCGATTATCTTGCCAGGCACAAAAAGCTCGTGCTCACCGAAAAAATGGAGTGGATATATGCCAACACCGCCTGCCGTGCCGCTATAAAGGCCGGCAGCGAGAGCAAGCCGGAAGAGCTTGTTGAGCTTGTGCGTGAGCTTGAAAGCAATCCGGAGCTGAGCCGCTGCCCTCACGGCAGACCGATCTATTTCTTTATGTCAAAGACCGATCTTGAAAAGAGCTTCAAGCGAATAGTATAAAATTAAAAAGTCGTGCTTTAAAGTAAAAGGGGCTTTACAAAACGCTTTGCGTGTGATATAATCAAAGACGTTGATGCCCTGTCCCCGGTTTGCGGGTAAAGCGCCTGAATGGTGCAGTCCACAGCCGCTTACTGAGAATAAGGGTTTGACAAATATTTTATGTAAAGGTGGATAACCATGCTGAAAGAAGAAAAGGATGCTATCATCAAAGAGTATGCAACACACGAGGGCGACACAGGCTCACCCGAGGTACAGATCGCTCTTCTCACCAAGAGGATCAACGACCTTACCGAGCACCTCAAGACACACAAGAAGGATCATCATTCAAGACGCGGTCTCTTCAAGATGATCGGTCAGAGAAGAAGCCTTCTCAGCTACCTCACAAAGGTAGACATCGAGCGCTATCGTGCGATCATTGCAAGACTCGGTATCCGTAAGTAATCTATCGTTTCGGGCAGTCTGCATTTTTGCAGGCTGCCTTGTTTCGGTCGCGCAGCTATCACAACACGGCAGACGGTCATTTCGGGGTTAGCAGTGAAACGGGGAAACAGTGACCTGTTTTTCGGTTTAATTGCTAAACCGGGATCGCACCGCTGCAAACACAAAATCGGAGGTAATCAGATGTTTGAAAACTACAGAGTATTTGAAACTGAATTTGCAGGCAGACCGCTTGTTGTAGAGACCGGCAAAATGACACAGCTTGCAAACGGCGCTTGTCTTGTGCGCTACGGCGAGACAGTTGTTCATGTAGCTGTTACAGCAGCACCCAAGCCGAGAGAGGGAGTTGATTTCTTCCCGCTGTCTGTTGATTTTGAAGAAAAGCAGTATGCTATGGGCAAGATACCGGGCGGCTTCGGCAAGAGAGAGGGCAGACCTACCGAAAAGGCTATCCTCGTTTCAAGAGTTATCGACAGACCTATCCGTCCGCTTTTCCCGAAGGACATGAGAAACGATGTTTCCATCGTCTGCACAGTTATGGCTTATGACCCCGACTGTCTCCCTGAGATCGCTGCAATGGTCGGCACATCCATTGCGCTCAGCATCTCTGACATTCCGTGGAACGGACCTATCTCAGCAGTATCGGTCGGTCTTATAGACGGAGAATTTATTATCAACCCCACAAAGGAGCAGCGTGAAGCAAGCCAGATGGCTGTTACTGTAGCATCTACCGACAGCCGCATCGCTATGATCGAAGCAGGCGCAAATATCGTTTCGGATGAGGTTATGTACAACGGCATCATGGCAGGCCACGAGGCTAACCAGCCCATTATTGAGTTTATCAAGGGCATTCAGGCTGAGATCGGCAGAGAAAAGTTTGAATATCCCAGCAATGAGCCTGACCCCGAAATGCTTGATGCTATAAAGTCATTCGCTATTGACGATATCCGTGCTGCACTCGATACTGATGACAAGAAGATACGCGATGAAAGGCTCAAGCCTATCTATGACGCAGTTCACGAGAAGTTCGACCCGATATATCCTGAGCAGGGCGAGAAGATAGAGGACTGCCTTTATAAGACACAGAAGTATATCGTCCGCCGCTGGCTCCTTGACGAGCAGAAGCGCGTTGACGGCAGAAAGATGGATCAGATGCGTCCGCTTGCTTCCGAGGTAGGCGTACTTCCGAGAGTTCACGGTTCAGGCCTTTTCACAAGAGGTCAGACACAGGTGCTCACGATCACAACTCTCGGCTCTATCAGCGATCAGCAGATACTTGACGGCATTGACGACCAGACCGCAAAAAGATATATTCATCACTACAATTTCCCGTCCTATTCAGTAGGCGAAACAAAGCCTTCAAGAGGTCCGGGCAGACGTGAGATCGGTCATGGTGCACTTGCAGAACGTGCGCTTGTGCCGGTAATTCCTTCCGTTGAGGAATTCCCCTATACGATCAGACTTGTTTCCGAGATACTTTCCTCAAACGGTTCCACCTCGCAGGGCTCTATCTGCGGTTCCACACTTTCACTCATGGATGCCGGCGTACCGATCAAGGCTCCTGTTGCAGGTATTTCCTGCGGCCTTATCACAGAGGGCGAACGCTGGATGACTATGGTGGATATTCAGGGTCTTGAAGATTTCTTCGGCGATATGGACTTCAAGGTAGCAGGCACAAAGGAAGGCATAACCGCTATACAGATGGATCTTAAGATAAGCGGCCTTACGCCGGAGATGGTAAAGGAAGCTCTCGAAAAGACACACAAGGCCCGCAACTACATTCTTGACGAGGTAATGCTGAAGGCTATACCCGAACCGAGAAAAGAGCTTTCCAAGTATGCGCCCAAGATGCTTACGACTGTTATTCCCGTTGACAAGATCCGTGAGGTCATTGGCAGCGGCGGCAAGGTCATTCAGAAGATCTGCGCAGAATGTGATGTCAAGATCGACATTGAAGAGGACGGTCATGTATATGTTACAGGTCTTGATATGGAGAACTGCAAACGTGCAATGACGATAGTTGACACTATAGTAAGAGATCCGGAGCCCGGCGCTATATATAAGGGCAAGGTGACAAGGATCATGGACTTCGGCGCATTTGTCGAGATAGCTCCCGGCAAGGAAGGACTTTGCCATATTTCACAGCTTGATGTAAAGCGCACCGAAAAGGTGACAGACGTTGTAAACATTGATGATATAATCATCGTCAAGGTGCTTGATATTGACGACAAGGGACGCCTTAATCTTTCAAGACGTGAGGCGCTCATCGAGGTAGAAGGTCTTACTCCCGAAAACGATGTTGCACCAAGACGTCCGCAGGGCGGCAGAGGCGGCTTCCGCGGCGGCAGAGGAGACAGGGGCGACAGAAAGTAACAGTCCTTTGCTTGATCTGCACAAATTATCATAACCTGTTCAAAACCGGCAGAATATGTGTTCTGCCGGCTTTTTGTCTGTTTTGTGTAAATGCTTTGGGTGTCAGGGAAATTACTCATAAGAAAATTCGTCCTTGCATAAACAATGATATAGTGTTATACTGTAAAAAAGGATTATGACGGGAGAAGGGGCAAATGATAAAAATAGACCTGATAACAGGTTTTCTTGGCAGCGGCAAAACTACATTTATAAAAAGGTATGTCGATTGGCTGATAGAACACGGACTTCGTGTGGGGATACTTGAAAATGACTTCGGTGCTGTAAATGTGGACATGATGCTGCTGAGCGACCTTCAAAGCAGCAGGTGCGATATTGAGACAGTTGCAGGCGCCTGTGATGCTGACTGCCACAAAAGGCGCTTCAAAACAAAGCTGATAGCTATGGGCATGAGCGGATATGACCGTGTGGTGGTCGAACCGTCGGGCATTTTTGATACGGACGAATTTTTTGATACACTGAGAGAAGAGCCGCTTGACAGATGGTACGAGATCGGCAGTGTTATAACAGTGGTCGATGCGGCACTTGATACGGATATGTCGGAGCAGTCGGAATACATATTTGCTTCTCAGCTTGCCAACGCAGGCAAGGTGATAATGAGCAAGACCGATGTTGTATCGGACGAAAAATTAGAGGAGACAGTGCAGTATGTGCGCAGTGTATGCGAAAAGTACTGCGGCAGGCTGTTAGGCAGCGATATCGTAACCAAAAAGCCCGAAGAGATAACAATAATGGATATGTCGGAGATAGCCGACTGCGGATATAAGAGGGCTGACTTTGTAAAGCACTTCAATGAGGAGAACGACTACAATTCGCTTTACTATATGAATAACGACATACCGCTTGAAGCTCTTAAAGAGAGAGCCGAGAAGATATTCAGAGACGCATCGTGCGGCAGGGTATACAGGATAAAGGGCTTTGTAAAAAATGACGGTCAATGGTACGAATTCAATGCCGATGCAAGCAGCATAAGCACATCTCCATCGGAGAACGGACAGGATATCATAATTGTCATAGGCGAGCAGCTCAGAAGAAGCGCAGTCGATGCCTATTTCAAATCCTGACAGCACCGCGCAGCGCAGAGCCTGCGCAGCAAGCTGCTGTCTTTGTAACCTGCCGGCCAAAATTGATTTCCGTGAATCGGGATCAGGGTTTTTGAATGAGTAAACAAAATGTTAATGACATTTGAAGAAAGATATGCTACACTCAAAAAGAGGTGAGCATATTATGAAGAAATTGAGCTT
>CADCKR010000038.1 GCA_902802105.1 uncultured Ruminococcus sp. | reverse complement strand
CTTTTCTACAAACTGTATTATTATCCCTCTCTTTCCTCACCTTTACCTCCCTCTGTAATTTACAGTTTGTATTTTTTGGATGTTTTCTGGTAAAGTATCATATCACAGCTTTTTAAAGAATCCTGCAAACTCCTCCGCTGTATAGACAGGTTTATTTGTCATTTGTTTCAGCTTGGGAACGAGAATGTCAGCATTTTTCAGGTCAGCCACAACGACACAATCCGCCTTCGGTATCTTGCTCCCTCTTTTCAGGATAGGAGCACCGCCCTCTATATATCGGCTGCCCGCCTTCTCGCCTGCAACATTTTCTATAACAGCCACAGGCTTGATATTGTTCTCAGCAAGAATGCTCATAACAAATTCGCCGACTCTCGTCCAGCCATATATCACCGCAGTTTTTATGTCGATATCCGGCTTCTCTTTCCTGACGGTCTTTTCGGCAATATCTCTAAGCAGCACAGACTGCATATTAAGATGATTTTTCTTTTTCTTCTCAACAGTGATCTCGGCGTTCTTATCTTCTGTACTTTTTGCAAGGGTAAACGCAAGCAGATTATAGAAGTTTTTATAATAACGATCCGTATATTCCTTATGCAGCAGTGCGATCTGCTTTTCTTCCTCATCCCTTGGCAGTCTCTGAGCAATTACATTCATGCACTCATACGCATATTCATAGTAATCCTTTGTATAATGAAGCATTGCCACTTTAAGCCAATGATTAGTGTCTGACATCACGGCATCGAGCATAGGAATGATATGACAGCCGGCAAGCTGCTTTTTCAGTATATCAAATCCGAGCTTCATTCTTTTGTTTTTATCAATTACTTTATCAACGGCTCCGAAAGGCGTCAGCTTTGTACCGTCATAGTGAACGAACGAGCCCTGTATCTCAAGCAGGATGATCTTCTCCGGCGGATATACCTTCAGCACCTCACTTGTAAAGCCTTTCAGCCGTTCCTCCATTTCTTCAAGCGGAACATGAAATTTTTCCTCCACACCGACATCCGTTATGCCCTCATCTTTGAGACTATTGAAAAAGCCTTCTTTATAGTTGCTGACAGCAACACACGCATCACCCAATCTCATTGTTTGCAGCCTGCATATCGCGGAATCTATCACAAGAAAATCAGAATCCGCCTCCTTGATAAAATCCATGATCTTTTTTACAGCATCAAGATACATACAGCGCTTTCTGAAATTCGAGATAAGCGGAGCAACATCATAAGCATCAAATTTTTCTTTGTCGATCTGCATTCCCTGTGTATTAAAATAAAAAGGATCGAACTCATTTACATATCTGAGCACCTTATATTTTTCGATCTCAGGCTTGACCGAAAAGGTATCTCTTGATATACAAGTTCCAAGAATATTTATATTTGTGACCTCACCCATGACCACTATCTCCTGTTACTATCAGATTTGCTATAATTTTATCATAGCAATATATTTGTTGTCAACCGTATCAGTTCATCAAAAAAAGCGGCAAGGATGCATCCTCCGCCGCTTTGGTTCAGATATTATATCATTATGACCTGACAATATTACGCCAATCAAGATCTCCTCTTTCAAGTCCGTGAATAAGCACCTCTCCGGTAGCAATATTAGTTGCAACAGGGATGTTGTGCATATCGCACAGCCTGAGAAGGTTCATATCATTCGGCTCGTGGGGTTTGGGATCTAGCGGGTCTCTGAGAAATATCAGCATATCTATCTCATTGAAGGCGATTCGTGCAGCGATCTGCTGATCTCCGCCCTGTGAGCCGCTGAGAAACTTCTGTATTTCCAGTCCGGTCGCCTCCGACACCATCTTGCCTGTAGAACCCGTCGCACACAATGTATGACGGCTGAGAATACCGCAGTATGCGATACAGAACTGCACCATCAATTCTTTCTTAGCGTCATGTGCTATCAATGCTATATTCATTGTATATACCCCCAAACTTTAGATATAACCTCTGTCAAGCAGATGGTCATTCATTCGATAAGCAGCGGAACATCCTTGCCGTCAAGCCTTGCGGCTATCCTGTCAAACGCAAACGACGCCTTCATTCTTCCTTCAACCGGAAGCCCTTTCTGCGAAGCAGATGCCGCTGTTCCGTCATCGGGCACAACCCCCAGCAGCCTTGCGCCCGCCTCGTCTATTACGGCGTCAAGGTCTTCATACACATCCATCCTGCGGAACTTTCGCTCATTGAAGCGGTTGATTATCAAAGAAATATCGTTCACAGAACAATACTGCAGCTTTGCGCGCACCTTGTTGCAGCTTCTGACTGAAAGCGGTTCGGCGTTTGCCACAAGCACAGCCCTGTCTGCCGGAGCAACGGCAGTTTCAAATCCGGAGCCTATCCCCGCAGGACAATCAATAAGGATATGGTCATAATAACCCTTCAGAACCCTTGTGAGCTGCCTCATAACCGAAGGACTGAGCTCATCACGCACATTCTGCGGCGCAGGAAGAATATACAGCTCAGGCAAAGTCTTACAGGGATATATCGCACTTGCCGGAGAGCAGTTCCCGTTAATGATATCGGCAATATCAAACACAAGCTCGCCGCTCACTCCAAGCATAAGGTCTATACCTCTCATGCCTGCATCACAATCTATCAGCAGGACTCTTCCGCCTCTCCTCACAAGAGCCGCTCCAAGGCCTGCCGTGACAGTAGATTTTCCTGTTCCACCCTTACCGGATGTAATAACCGTTACTTTACCCATTTTCAAATACCTCTTAAATAACGATATCACACAATTTCAATAAAGTCAATATCTTTTTAGTGTTTTTTTCATACAATTTTACCTGTTTTTTCAACTGCTGCCGTAAAATCAACAGCACCGGATGCCTGACGCCGCATTTTCCGCTGAACAGGTATGTTATATTCAGCAGTGTTATGCTTTAGGCTCCATTACGGCCATAGCACCGTAATGCATTATGTCAAAATCATCCGGAGCGATCTCCGAAAGCAGCCTGAGATGTTCCTTTTCCCATTTATGTATATCATCATCGGCAAGAGATGCGCCTATACCCCGGCAAGCCTTCATCCTGCCGTTCCAGCTTTCTCTCGTAAAATGCACCTTTAGCGGGAACTCCTCATGGCATATCAGCCTGAAGCTTTGACTGTAGCAGTCCGGAATACCTATCGGGTGCATCGTTTCTCCTGCACCGCTCCACAGAGGATTGTATTTCAGTACAAGCTCTTCACTTGCTTTGGCTATCCTGTCCTGACAGGGCAGCCATGCCATATAGAGTATCAGCAGCTTGCCATGCGGTTTAAGCATTCGCCTTAGCTTTGGCATAAGCTTTTCATGGTCAAAATACCAGAAGCACTGACAAGCCGTTATCACATCAAACGAATCATCGGGAAGATCCGTTTCTTCGGCAGGGAGCGCATAATAATCTATATTCATACCCTCCGAAAGTGCTTTTGCCTGTTCTATCTGCTCACGTGAAATATCCGTTCCTACCCAATCAGCACCGTAACGATACATATTCCTCGGCAGCACGCCTGTTCCTGTTCCAAGGTCAAGCACCTTTTGTCCGTTTATGCAAAGCCCTTTTCCGGTTATCCGGTCATAGAATTCCTGCGGATAAATATCACGGTATTTTGCATAATCCTCCGATGTCCTGCCCCAGTCGAACGCTCTGCCGCCGTCTATTCTTTTATCTGTTATATCCATACAAATCCTCCTGTCACGCTCACCGCACAAGCTACATTTCCATTATATCATATCTTCTCAGAAAGCACAAATTTTTTTAAAAAATGTCTTGCAATTTCCCGACCGTTATGATATACTCAGATAGTGCTTTGAGCAAAGATGATACGGAGAGTTGTCCGAGCTGGCCGAAGGAGCACGATTGGAAATCGTGTAAACGGCTACAACCGTTTCGAGGGTTCGAATCCCTCACTCTCCGGAAGCGGCGAGCCGCCGCAGCTGGTCCGCGTCCGACTTTTGTCGGGCGCGGATTTTTTTGTGCAAATAACAGAAATATCTTTTTTGAGTAATGGAATGTGAGTATATTCTAAAACAATATTGACAAATATTTTACTGAATTATATAATTAAGTTATGTATAATCTATAGGCAAAAGCAACAAAAAAGAACGGGGGCATCGCTCTATGAACACTATACAGGAGCTTATCAAGCAGTTCGCAAAAACTCAGAACAAAGAATTCATGCATAAGATAATAGCCGAGCTTAAAACCAAGGATAAGCTCTGGATCGCATATTCACCGATAACACGCAACCACTATGTTGAGTATTTTAACGGTATACCGACAGCTTACCTTTTCTCAGAGCCTCGGTTCTGCGATGCATTTGCAGCTTATCTCAACAGCAAAAAGATCATCATCCGTCCGCTGGAGAGCGATCAGAGTACCCGTGTGCCGATGTTCAGCGACTTTTTCCGCAACGGCATCGAACAGGTCATAGTTGATAACGGCCAGACCTTTATAGTTATTGATCTTCTTGATATAATCAAGCGTCCCGATTTTTCTTCTATACCCGAGCAGGAACGTCCGCTGATAAATCCTTCAATGATGAAGTGCGCAAATATTTTCTTCCAGTGCATGAACACGGAAGAACCTAACCCCAATGCGGAAAATAATCTCATGCGTGAGATATTCAATGCAAAATACCTGCTTCCGATAGTTTTTGGCAACAAGGCGCCAAAAGGACTTTCACTTCGTCCGATATCGGTAGGCGGCGCAGCCATACAGCTTGCGGTCATCCGCCGTTCAGACGGAAAGTGCTATATCCCTGTTTTCACCGACTGGGTAGAGCTTGGCAAATATGACAAGGAAAAGCTTTGCTGCGGCAACATAGTTACCTTCAGCGATATAGAGACCTTCTGCGTCAACGGCGAATTTGTAGCGATCAATCCTCTGGGCTTCAATATGCTTCTTGACAAGACTACAGTAGAATCTATCCGCAAGCGCTTTGATACTCCTGAGGAAAAGGAAAAGACCGACCGTATGGGATTCTTCCCCGTAAACGACCCGCCTGCACCGATGATGAACAAGCTCCAGGAGCTTTTTGACAAGGTACCGGGCATCAGCAATGCATATCTAAGGGGTCTGCGCCGCGGCGGAAAGAGCTGTTACCTTATAATCGTTGATTTCAGCGACACGAATACATCTGTATTCCAGAATATCGCTCAGCAGGTCGGACCTCTTACCGGCGGAATGCCTCTGAATTTTGTAGCCTACAACAGCGAGATAGGCAAGGCGGCAAGTGCGAATATCTCACCGTTCTATCAGCGCATAAAAATCTCCGAAACATAAAATATGAAGCAGCGTGTTTTGACAGGGCTTCTTCAGCGCACCGGATCCACACTGCATAAAGCTTAGGCACAGCATCCTGCAAACGGACGCTGTGCCTTAAATTATGCTTTTGTGCCGAATATGCGGTCGCCTGCATCGCCAAGCCCCGGGCAAATATAGGCATCCTTGTTCAGACAGCGGTCAAGTGCTCCTATGTACAGCTTTACATCAGGATGTGCTTCGGTAAAGGCTTTTACGCCCTCTGGAGCCGCTATGATACACATACATTTGATGTTTTTGCCGCCAAGCTTTTTTATCTCGGCAACGGCATCTATAAGCGAACCGCCTGTTGCAAGCATAGGGTCAACCACAAGAATAAGTCTTTCCCCGATAGCATCAGGAAGGTTGCAATAATATGTCTGCGGCTTGTGCGTCTGCTCATCGCGCCGCATACCGATATGCCCCACCTTTGCGGTAGGCACAAGGGCAAGTATGCCGCCAACCATGCCAAGCCCTGCTCTGAGAATAGGCACTACAGCAAGCTTTTTTCCGTCAAGAACAGGCTGTATCGTCGTTTCTATAGGGGTTTTTATCTCTACATCTGTAGTAGTCAGATCGCTGAGAGCCTCATAGCCCATAAGCATTGCTATTTCCTCAACCAATTTGCGAAACTCAAGCGTACCGGTATTCTCATCACGCAGCTTGGTTATCTTATGCTTGATGAGCGGGTGTGTCATACATATCACGTTTGACATATTCATCTTCCTTTCTGCTTTGGCTTTTTCGTTCTTGCTCTATAACATAATTATAATCCATACTATCTCCCTCTGTCAACCTTGTCATTGGGCGGCAAGGGGTGCGCAGGCTCTGCGACAGCGTCTGCTAAAAAACTTTTTGCAAAGCACCGCGAATGCACCTGCTTCTACGGGCGGCAAGCTGCCGCTCCCGATTCGCTGCCTGTCTTGCTCATACCTCAGTTCGCGCCGCCGCGGCAAGTAAATCAGCGTCTGTAAAAGAAGTTTTTGCAAAGCACCTGCTTCTACGGGAATAACTGTAGAATGAGCAGAACAAAGCGAGTGTAAACGAGCGGAGCGCCGGCGAGCCTCCGGTGCAGGCTCTGCGCCGCAGGGTATGGGTTATTTTAGGGTCTCAAAAATGAGCCACAATGAAACAAGCAGGAGAGTAAAGTTATAACGTGTTTGCAGCAGAAGAAGAAAACCGCACAGCGCAAGCGGAAACAGAATAATAAGAGATATCACCGTGAGTATATTATTGGCTTTGTGCGGCGGAAAATGCCTTGAAAGTATGAGAAACAGCGCCTGACCGCCATCAAGCGAATATATCGGCAGAGAGTTGAAGCCGCCTAGCGTAAGGTGCGCCGCAGTTAAGACCGCAAGCTCATTGCTGCTGCAGAATATCTGCACAATAAGCAAGAGCATCGCTGATATAAAATTGACAGCTACTCCCGCAAGAGTGACAACAAGCTCATGAGAGACTTTGCGAAGGGCTTTTTTGTTGTCGATTATGGCAATGTCAAAAAGAGCAAGCTTTATCGTCTCCGGCGCAGAGTGATATGCCGCCAGTGCCGCAAGATGCCCAAGCTCATGCATTACAGCGGCAGAAAAGCAAAGCAGCACCGAATACGAGCTGTCAAGGATTATCACCGCTGTCATAACGCACAGCAGCGGATAGCTTATCACAAAAGTCAGACGCCCTATGCGCAGCTTCATTTGTAGCGGTTCCCGATAAGAGGCGACGGGTCAGCATTCTTTCCGTCACGCATAAATTCAAGATGCAGGTGGCAGCCGTCCGAATCTCCTGTCGAGCCGACAAGCGCGATAACACTTCCCGCCTTTACAAGCTCACCCTTGCTGACAAGCAGCTTTTCGCAGTGAGCATAAAGCGTACTGCTGCCGTCAGAGTGCGCCAGAACAATATAATTGCCATAGGACGGGTCGTTGGCTGCAGCAGAAACTTCGCCGTCAAATATTGCCGCTATTTCGCTGTTTCTGTCTGCCGCGATGTCTATTCCCTTGTGGAACTGCTGCTCTCCGTTATATTCCCGCTGCCCGTATGGAGATGTTATTTTTCCGCTTTTCAGCGGCGGCAAAGCTTCGGGAACAGCAGCTTTTTCTTTGCCGCCCGGTGTTGCAAGGCTTGTTTCGGTAATGCTCACCTCATCACGGAATACATTGTTTGTATTCCTGCCGTCAGTAAATACAGAGCTGTTGAAACGGTCAAAATACCAGCTTGCGGTAGATGCATAGAATTCACCGCCTATCGCTCTTGCCGCAAAAGCAAACCCAAGCATCAGCAGACAAAGCACTATCCTCGACAGCGTGAGAAGCTGCCCTCTTGCAAAGGACGGCTTTTTTCTATGCTGCTGTTCTTCATCGGAAAATTCCGGTTCATTCTGCATATCGTCTTGAAACATTTCATCCTCTGCGGGAGCATACCGCTTTCTCATAAATACATCCTCCTCGGCGTTTTTCTTTAAAATATCTGTTTGTGATACAAATACGGCGATGATGATTTTGCATAATGACAAAAAACGTTATTTCTAATAAGGAATAATAGTCAATTTGCTGTAATTGTCTGTTAAGCAATAGAATTTTTTATTTGTTATTGCTATTTATACCGAAAAATGGTATAATATGTGAGTAAACTTGTAAAAGGCGGTATGCTGATGAATATTGATTTTTTTACAATTAATTTCTTTCCGGTCATCGGCATCGGATTCCTGCTTATATTTCTCTGGAAAAATTCCCACATGGAAGAAGAACTGAAATTCCTCTTCTACAGACAGTGTATGCTTATAATTATAGAAGATCTGCTGTATAATGCCGAGCTTCTGCTTCCCTATACAAACTGCAGCAAGGAGCTGCTTACGCTTGCTACCGCACTTGGCTATACACTGCGGCCGGTGCTGCTGTATTTTCTGATAAGTATCATAATCAGGCAGGACAACAGAAAAAGAATAAGGTTACCGCTGTTTATACCCACTATTATATGTGCGATATCTTCATTTTCGGCATTCTTTACGGATATTGCATATTCATACGATGATATGAAGGTATTCCACAGAGGTATTCTCGGCTGGACGCCGCATATCGTGATGGCGGTTTATCTCATCGCAATGATAATACTGTCGTTTACTCACAAGGGAAAAACGAACAAATTTGAGCGTACTCTTATTATAGAGATATCCCTGATAATAATTGTGGCGGTAGCAGCCGAATCGCTTTTCGGCAATACGGTCGTTCTGCGCACAGCCGTGACAGCAGTGCTGATATTCTACTATATGTTTTTCCAGTCGGAGATATACAAGGACGAGATCATCGAAGAACAAAAGCGCAAGATAGAAATGGAAGCGCATTTCAGTATGCAGATAGTCAAAACTCTTGCCGAGACTGTTGACGCAAAAGACCCGTACACCAAGGGACATTCTTACCGTGTTGCAGAGTATTCAAGGGAGATCGCAAGGCGCATGGGCAAGAATGAAGATTTCCTGCGCAAGATATATTACATGGGAATGCTGCATGATGTGGGCAAGATCGGTATTTCCGATGCCATTATAAACAAAACGGAGCGCCTTACCCGCGATGAATACGATATAATAAAGTCGCATACGATCATAGGCGAGGATGTGCTCAGGCACGTTACGGTAATGCCTGATCTTTATTACGGCGCAAGATGGCACCATGAACGCTATGACGGCAAGGGCTATCCGGACGGGCTTAAAGGCGAGGATATCCCCCTTGAGGTCAGGATAATTTCTGTCGCAGATGTGTATGATGCTATGACCTCCCTCAGGAGCTACAGTCCTCCGCGCACGATAAAATCCGCCCGTGAGGAGATCGAAAAGGCAAAGGGCACACAGCTTGATCCTGAAATATGCGATATAATGATCAAAATGATAGATGAAGCCGATTCGTAAGAAATATATTTATCACAAAACAAGATATCACTCAGGCAAAAAATGTGTCTGAGTGATATTTTTCTTTTTTGCAATAATAAGCATAGGTCTATGTTGATAAAGCTTGTGCATAATGCTTGATTTATTGCCTGATATATTATATAATCTAATTGTCCGGTTTTATGTGCTAACGCTTTATCACGTAAAATCACAAAATATAAAAAGAGGAGGATGCCGGTTTTACGGCAGAGTAAAACGATGTCGAATTTATCAGGATCCAAAAGAAGTCTGAGGGGCTTTATCGGCTCAATGCTGGTCTTCTCGCTTATCGCCGGAATGTTTGCGTTCCTTTTTCCTGCAACGCAGGCACAGGCAGAGGAAAGAACGTTTACCGTAGGCTTCGATGCAGAATTTCCGCCATACGGATATAAGGACAACAGCGGCGAATATGTCGGCTTTGACCTTGATCTTGCGCAGGAGGTCTGTGCAAGAAACGGCTGGACACTCAAAAAGCAGCCCATTGTATGGGATACCAAGGACAGCGAGCTGAACAGCGGCGCGATCGACTGTATCTGGAACGGCTTTACAATGAACGGACGTGAGGACAAATACACCTGGTCTGATGCTTATGTTGACAATTCACAGGTCGTTATCGTCAGAAGCGATTCGGATGTCAAGAAGTTAGCAGACCTTAAAGGAAAGATCGTCCTTGTTCAGTCGGATTCATCAGCGCTTGCAGCGTTTACGGGCAGTGACGCCACCGAAGAAAACAAGAAGCTTGCAGCTTCCTTCAAGGCACTGAAACAGTCTGCGGATTACAATACCGCATTTATGGAGCTTGAAAGCGGTATGTCAGACGCAGTATGTCTTGATTACGGTGTAGCTAACTTCCAGCTCAGCGGACGAGGAGACAAGTTCCGTATGCTTGACGAAAAGGTCTCAACGGAACAGTACGGAATAGGCTTCAAGCTTGGCAATACTGAACTGCGCGATCAGGTGCAGAAGGCTCTCTATGAGATGAAGAAGGACGGAAAGTTTGACGAGATAGCTAAAAAGTGGGGACTTGCAGACAGCGTTATTTTAAAGGTCCCGCAGAATGAAGAAAGCTCCGCCGCTTCTCAGCCCGAACAGGCTTCGCAGGTCTCACAGGTCTCTGCTCAGGATAACAGCGGAGACGGCCGCAAGTTCATACTTGGCTTTGATGCAGAGTTCCCGCCATACGGCTATAAGGACAACAGCGGAGAATATGTCGGCTTCGACCTTGATCTTGCACAGGAGGTCTGCAACAGAAGAGGCTGGACACTCAAAAAGCAGCCCATTGTATGGGACACCAAGGACAGCGAGCTGAACAGCGGTGCTATTGACTGCATCTGGAACGGCTTTACCATCAACGGACGTGAGGACAAATATACCTGGTCAACACCCTATATCGACAATTCACAGGTAGTAGTAGTAACAAAGGATTCCCCGACAAAGACGCTTGACGACCTCAAAGACAAGATAGTTCTTGTTCAGGCGGATTCATCCGCACTTGCAGCATTTACGGGCGATGATGCCACAAAGGAGAACAAGGCTCTTGCCGAGTCCTTCAAATCACTGCGTCAGACTGCCGATTACAACACCTCTTTCCTTGAGATCGAAAGCGGCATGGCGGATGCGATATGCATGGACTACGGCGTTGCAAATTATCAGCTCAGAAGCAGAGGAGACAGCTTCCGTATGCTTGAAGAAAAGGTTTCCTCAGAAAAGTACGGCATCGGCTTCAAGCTTGGAAACAAAGAGCTGAGAAACAGTGTTCAGGAAACTCTTCTTGAAATGAAGGCTGACGGCACCTTTGACAAGATCGCAGAAAAATGGGGTCTTGCAGACAGCGTGTGCCTCAGTGCTGACGATAAGTATATCGACAAGGAAGAGACCACCGCGCTTCCCGGTCAGAACAACGACGGTGTAGACTGGGGATCAATGCTCAAACAGATCAGTGAGGGTATGCTGGCCACACTGCTTCTCTTCGCGCTGACACTTATTTTGTCAATGCCTTTAGGCCTTCTTGTAGCCTTTGTAAGAATGTCACGCTTTAAGGTAGTGCAGTGGATAGCAAGGATATATATTTCGATCATGCGCGGTACTCCGCTGATGCTTCAGCTTATCGTTGTCGGTTTTGCGCCCTACTATGTGTTCGGCGTAAAGCAGGATGACAGCTATCGTTTCATTGCTGTAATAATCGGATTTACCCTGAACTATGCCGCATATTTCGCAGAGATATACAGAGCAGGAATACAGGCTGTTCCCGTAGGACAGAGAGAGGCTGCGGCTATTTTGGGCTATAGCAGCGGCCAGACCTTCAGAAGGATAATATTCCCGCAGATGGTAAAGCGTGTTCTTCCTCCTGTCACAAACGAGATAATCACTCTCGTAAAGGATACATCACTTGCATCGGTGCTTACTTATATTGAAATGTTTACCATTGCAAAGCAGCTTTCGGCAAGCTATAAGAACCTTGTGCCGCTGTTTGTTGCAGGTCTTTTCTACTATGTATTCAACTTCATTGTAGCCTTTGTGATGGAACGCATAGAAAAGAAACTGAGCTATTATAAGTGATTGGGGTGAAACACAATGAAGATTCTCGAAATAAATAAACTCAAAAAAAGCTTTGACGGCAAGACTGTTATAGAAGATATCAGCCTGAGCGTTGAAGAAGGCGAGGTAGTATCAATAATAGGTCCGTCCGGCTCAGGAAAGACCACTCTCCTGCGCTGTGCGACCTTCCTTGAAACAATGGACAGCGGCGAGTTAAGCTACTGCGAAAAAAAGTTTATCACTAATAAGGACGGAAAATCGGTCTATCCGTCAAAATCCGAGATCAGGGAAGCAAAATCGAAATTCAGCCTTGTATTCCAGGATTTCAATCTTTTCCCGCACTTCAATGTATTGAAAAACGTTACCGATGCGCCGATACACGTAATGAAGCGCGACAAGAACGAGATGATCGTTGAAGCAAAGAGCACGCTTGCGATAGTAGGTCTTGAGGATAAGATAAATGCATATCCAGGCGAGCTTTCCGGCGGACAGCAGCAGCGTGTAGCCATTGCAAGGGCAATGCTGATGTATCCGAGCATAATCTTTTTTGACGAGCCTACATCTGCACTTGACCCGGAGATAACCGCAGACATACTCAGGATAATGAGAAAGCTTGCTGAGGAGAAAATGACGATGGTTGTTGTCACCCACGAGATAGAATTCGCAAGGGCAGTATCGAACCGTGTTATATTCATGGACGGCGGACATATCATCGAACAGGGCGCGCCAAAGGACGTAATTGACAATCCTTCAAACGAAAGAACAAAGGCATTCCTGAAAAAGCTCTCGGCAGAATGATCGCATAATCAAAAACACACCCGTGAGGAAGCACATCACTTCACAGGTGTGTTTTTTTATGCTGTCAGAATTTTTTTCGCGGGCTGAAAAACATAAGCACAAACACGATGATAAGCGGTATCGTGCAGAATATGACGGCAGTGCCGCCGAAATGATTTGTTACGAATACGCTTATCAACGCTCCGGCTATAAATATGACATTGACCATGTAATACTTAAAGCCGTCTATCAGATCCTGCCTGTTCCTTTCCTTCTGGTAGCGCATAAGGAGGTCTGTACCGCTGCGCAGGTTGCCGGTACACATGGTAGTAGCGGCGGTTATGCCGTGTATTCTGCGGAAAGTCTGCACCTGAAGAGAGCACACGTATGAGATCATCACGTTTGCCAGCATATTATAAGAGTACACGCCCTTTTCTGTTGGCAGGAATGCAACAATGCAAACGGTAAGTATCTCAAGTGCCATTATTATCTGTCTCCAGTGCAGGGGCAGCTTTGGTTCAAATTTATGTATAAACTCGGCTGTAAAAATACCGAGAATAAATGCAAGTATCGGTATAAGATAGGAAAGAGCCTTTATAAAGTTTCCCTCTGCGATATTGATAGCCAAAAGCACGACATTACCCGTCTGGGCGTTTGCGAATACTTTTCCTCGCGCTATATATGTATATGCGTCAAAGAACCCTCCCACAAGTGCCAGCAGTGTACCTGTCAATATAGTTTCGGACATAGGATAATCATGCTTATGCTGTTTCATTTCAGACCCCTCTCTTTCCTTGCTGTGCTTCTACAATAATTTTATCACACTTCCTCCTTATATTCAAGCTTCCGCCCGCAGAAGCAGGTGCATCAGCTTTTTTTGACGAACATTCTTTTACAGACGCTGATTTATTATTTTAACTTTTAAAATTTTAAGAACGGCTTTCGGGGGGCGCGAGGTGTCCGGCGGACACCTCTGCCGTAAGGCAGAAGCGCCGACCGAGCCGACAGGCGAGACCGGGGGCACTTGAAAGCCCCCCTGACCCTGACACGGAAATCAATTTTCAAAAATCATCAACAGCGAAATGGTTATTTTAACGCCTATTACAATCAATAATCATTTCAATAATGCAAATTATGTGACTA
>CADCKR010000037.1 GCA_902802105.1 uncultured Ruminococcus sp. | reverse complement strand
TTATCTGTCGGAATGAAAAATGTTCCCATAACTAACACGGGAGCGCAGGCTCTGCGCCGGCGCATCTGCGGCACTATCTTTGTGCGGTATTGCCTTAAATTTTTGCGGCGCACAAAAATGATAACAGTATTATGCAACGTGATCCTTCAGATAATTCACCCAGACGGTACAGCCCGCATAATTCAGGTGCAGCCCCATGTAATTCGGGTCAAAGCAAAGCTCATCCTTCAGATTTCCGTTTTCATCCGAAACAGCCTCGGCAACATTTACGAAAATAAAGCCTCTCTCATCGCAGGCCTGGGCTGCAAGACGGTTATACTCTTTTATATTCCTGTTGTTAAGCCCGGACTGATTGTCCATTGAAGCTATGAGCGGAGTTATTGATTCAATATATATCTGCACATGAGGATTCTTTTCAAGTATCCTGTCACACAGCTCAAGCATATTATTGACTGTAGACTGAGGCGTATATCCGCCAAGGTCGTTCATGCCAAGCATAATGAATACCTTGTTCTTTCCGACAAGACCTACAGCATCATCTATCGTTACCTTCCTGCCGTTGAATACAGGATGCAGATTTCCCTGCCTGTCTATATCCCACAAAGCGGAATAATAGCCGATACCTACAGAACAGATAAAATCAGCATCTCCAAGCCAGTCATTATCCTCGGAGTAATTATAAAGCGCATTCGTCACACTGTCGCCAACGAATACAGCGTCATCGAACCAGCTTGCGTCAACCGAAACGCCTGTCGGCTTGCCTGGCTTCGGCGGTCTTTCCTTTACCGTTACATTACATACCGCGCTAAGCCCGTCCGGAGTTTTTGCGGTTATCGTTACATTTCCGGGTTTAAGCGCTTTTATATGACCGTCACTTTCGATCGTTATGACAGATGTATCTGTCCACATCCAGGTAAAGCTTTTGTCTGCTGCGTTGCTTGGTTCAATGTAACAGTCAAGCTTGTATGTCCCGCCCTCATACATAGTAAAGCTGCTCTTGCTCAGACGTATCCTGCTGACCTTTACAGGCTCGTCCGCAGGCTTTGAAACAGTTTCCTTTTCAGACGTCTGCTTCGATCCTTCCGCCGGGCGTGACACCGGAGCCTTTGACGGCTGCTCCTGAACAGACGGTTCTGAGGAAGTGACCTCTGAAACCGGCTCGGAATGTACCTCCTTGCTTTCTTCTTCTGAGCTTTCTTCAATGCTTACCGGCTTGCTTGATACGCTGCTCTCCGGCTCGCTTGATGTACTGCTCTCCGGTTCGCTTGATGCGCTGCTTTCCGGCTTGCTTGATGCGCTGCTTTCCGGCTTGCTTGATGTGCTGCTCTCCGGCTTGCTTGATGTGCTGCTCTCCGGCTTGCTTGATGCGCTGCTCTCCGGCTTGCTTGATGTGCTGCTCTCCGGTTCGCTCGATATGCTGCTCTCCGGCTCGCTTGATGCGCTGCTTTCCGGCTCGCTCGATACGCTGCTTTCCGGCTTGCTTGATGCGCTGCTTTCCGATGAAGCTTTAGTTTCCACAGCAGAAACCGCCGGAAGACTTTTGGGCTGTGTGTTACCTGCGGTATTGCTCTTGCCGCAGGCCGTCAGAAACGATACCGACAGAACAGCTGCCAATACTATACTGATAATTCCTTGTTTTTTCATACCTTTTTCTCCATAAAAGTATCAAATATTATTGCAATGATATTGCCGGCCACAACCATGATATCCGGGTGTGACCGGCAAGCTTCGGAAAGTTTCCGAAGAAATAAAACATCGGGCAAAAACAGATGCAGGGACGCTGCACAAGCCGACAGGCAAAACCCTGTATGCCTATCAGCAAAAGTGATAATATTATTATTTTATTCCGTCAGGATTTTTTGTCTGGAAGTTCCATGTATCCTCACACATCTTGTCAATGCCATACTCGGCCTTCCAGCCAAGCTCCTTGTTTGCTTTTGAAGCATCGGCATAGAATGCAGGCAGGTCGCCGGCACGTCTGTCACCTATAACATAGTTGAGCTTGCTGCCGCTTGCCTTCTCAAACGCATGGATGATATCAAGCACACTGTAGCCTACGCCATTGCCGATATTGTAGGCCTCGATGCCGGTCGTTTCAAGTATCTTTGCAACAGCGCAGAGATGAGCCTTTGCAAGGTCAACAACGTGGATATAGTCGCGGATGCAGGTACCGTCCTTGGTGTCGTAGTCACCGCCGAAAACCGTGAGCTGCGGCAGTCTGCCGATAGCAACTCTTGCAATGTATGGCATAAGGTTGTTGGGTATACCGTTGGGATCCTCACCGATAAGGCCGCTCTCGTGTGCGCCGATAGGGTTAAAATAACGGAGAAGAGAGATGCTCCATGTATTGTCAGCCTTATAAACGTCACCAAGTATCTGTTCGATAAAGTGCTTGGTTCTGCCGTAGGGATTACTTACATCGCCTGTGATCATATCCTCCTTGTAGGGGATAGGATTGTTGCCGTAAACCGTTGCGGAAGAGCTGAAAACGATCTTCTTGCAGCCGAACTTTTCCATTACCTCAAAGAGCACAACGCTTCCGGAGATATTGTTCTCATAGTAAAGCAGAGGAAGCTTTGCTGATTCGCCTACTGCCTTGAGGCCTGCGAAGTGAATGACAGCATCCACTTTATTTTCGCCGAAGATCTTCTCCATACCCTCTCTGTCACGGATATCGCATTCATATCTTTTCAGGGTCTTGCCGGTGATCTTCTCAACTCTGTTAAGCACCTCCGGCACGCTGTTGTAGTAATTGTCAACACAAATAACGTCATAGCCTGCATTGAGAAGCTCCACGCAGGTATGGCTGCCGATATATCCGGCGCCGCCTGTAACAAGAATAGTCATAAAGTTATCTCCTTTACAAAAGTTTTGTTGTGATGATCTCTTTATTTATTATAGCTTTTTACTGCGCGCTTGTCAACAAATTGATTTTCGTGATATACGACCAGAGAAATCAATTTCCAGGATCCGGCGGCACCCGAAGGCACAGCCGGTCAAGCGTCTGTATCCTGTTTATAGCACCCGACGTTTCTGCACGAACCACGATACAGAGCGCAATAATTTTTAAATTACCGCAAAGAAGGTCATAAACATAAGCTTTATATCGTAAAAAAAGCTGAACCTGCTGATGTATTCCAGATTAAATTTCATTTTTTGCGGAAGCACGGTATTCACATATACATCATCAGCGTTTTCCGCACCGTCAAGCAGCTTTTCCTCGTCCTTGAATTTAATGCTTGCAAGTGAGGTTATGCCTGCAGGCATGAGCAAGGTCGCATACATTTCAGGAGTGTAGCGCTCAACGTATTTAGGCACCTCCGGCCGTGTGCCCACAAAGGTCATATCGCCCTTTAGCACGTTGAAAAGCTGCGGCAGCTCATCCAGACGGCATTTGCGCAGAAATCTGCCTGCGCGGGTTATGCGGCTGTCATTCTTTACAGTGACCTGTGTTCCCTGCTTCTCGGCATCGGATACCATCGTGCGGAATTTGAAGATATTGAAAGTCCTGCCGTATTTTGTTACTCTCTTTTGCAGGAAAAGCACCTTGCCCCTTGAATCACACTTTATCCATACTGCAATTATCAGCATAAACGGCAAAAATATCACCGTCATAACAAGCGCGGCAATAAAGTCAGAACAGCGCTTGACGATCAGACTTCCCGTTCTGCGGGAAAGAATTTCATAGTATGGACGCACCTCGTCATTTTTGAATTCATCCGGCAGCTTGTCCCATTTTTTCATGCACTGTTTCCTTTCCCGGCAATCACTGCTCCGTTTTATTCATAAGATTTTCACGGGCAACAGCCAACATAAGCTTTATGCGGTTTTCCTGATTTACTCTCGGCGCACCCGGGTCGTAATCTATCGCAACGATATTTGCCTGCTCGTAGCGCTGCTTTATCTTGCGTATCATCCCCTTGCCGTTTATGTGGTTCGGCAGACAGCCAAACGGCTGTGTGCACACGATATTTTCAAAGCCCGATTCCACCAGCTCAAGCATCTCTCCGGTGAGCAGCCATCCTTCGCCCATTTTGCTGCCGTAGCCGACAACGCCCTTTACAAGCTCCTTTGTGTGCTTATATCTCGTTATAGGCTTGAAGCCGTGACGCTCCTGACTTTCAATAACAAGATTCTCGTAATCCTCAAGGAAATTCATCAGCGTTTTGACTACGATATACTTTGCCCTGCTTCCGCCGTAAAGCTTGTAATCTTCAATACGGTTATCCACCTTGAACATAGCAAAGCCGAGAATACCCGGAAGGTTGATCTCGCAGTCCTGCTCTCTCAGGAAGCGTTCAAGATTATTATTGCCAAGCGCAGCATATTTAACATATATTTCGCCGACAACGCCGACCTTTATTTTCGGGGTTTTGTTTACCTTTATCTTCGAGAAATCCTCTGCTATCTTGTCAAGATACTTTGCAAGCTCCGCACGCTTAAAGCCGTGACCCTCAGAGAGAATTATCGTCAGTCTCTTTGTCCAGAGGTCGATAAGTGCTTCACAATCGCCCTTGTTCACCTCGTATGGCAGCACCTGATTATTCAGGCTCATAATGAGATCACCGTACAGTCCTGCTGCGGCTATTCTTCTCAGCAGCGGAAGAGTGATGTTGAAGCCCGGATTTTTCTCCATGCCGGACATATTCAGTGAGATCACGGGGATATTCTCATATCCGGCCTTTACAAGCGCCTTCCTGAGCAGATGTATATAGTTTGATGCACGGCAGCCGCCGCCCGTCTGGGTGAGCAGGAGAGCTATCTTGTTTACATCATACTTTCCGCTCTGTACCGCATGGATGAGCTGACCTATTGTAAGTATAGCAGGATAGCAGGTATCGTTATGTACATATTTCAATCCCACCTGAGCTATCTCAGGACCGTCAGTTTCAAGCAGCTCGACCTTATAGCCGAACTTAGCAAAAATATTCTTTATAATATTAAAATGTATCTTTGCCATCATAGGAAAGAGAATGGTGTATTCCTTCTTCATTTCCTTTGTAAAAAGCAAACGTCCTGTATTATCATAAACTAATTTTGCCATTATAATTCCTCCCGGCGGCAGGCTGCCGCTTTCCTCTGCGCTGCATTATTCATCCAGAGCCGCCAACAGGCTGCGCAGACGGATCTTTACGGCTCCGAGGTTGGTTATCTCATCTATTTTTATCTGAGTATATATCTTATTGTGGCGTTCAAGTATTGCACGCACCTCATCGGTAGTGATAGCATCCACTCCGCAGCCGAATGAGACAAGCTGAACCAGGTTCATATCCTTCTGTCGGCTGACATACTCCGCAGCAGCATACATTCTTGAATGGTATGTCCACTGATTGAGCACACCTGTAGGACGCTTCTTTTCGTTTACGCTTACCACGTCCTCTGAAACGATAGCCACGTCAAAGCTTGTAATAAGCTTGTCAATACCATGATTTATCTCCGGGTCTGCGTGATACGGACGGCCGGCAAGAACAATGATGCGCTTTTTCTCTGCACGAGCCTTACTGATTATCTTCTGACCGTAAAGACGGATCTTTTTCAGGTATTCATCATACTCATAATACGCCGCCGCTGCAGCTTCCTTTACTTCCTTCAGTGTGATATCCGGATAGAACCTCTGAAGCTCCGCACATATCTTCTTCGGGAAATCCTTTGGACGATGTATGCCCACAAACTCATGGAAGAACATAATGTCCTCTATCTCACGCATATTAGCATAGATGACCTCCGGATAATATGCCACAACAGGACAGTTATAGTGATTGTCGCCGAGATGCTCATCAAAATTATAGGACATACACGGATAGAAAATGCTTTTCAGTCCGTTGTCGAGCAGCCATTGTATATGGCCGTGAATAAGCTTTGCCGGGAAGCACACGGTATCGGACGGGATAGTCTGCTGACCGTTGAGATACAGCTTTCTGTTGGAGAAAGGCGAGGTTATTACCTCAAAGCCCAGATTTGTCAGGAAGGTGTGCCAGAACGGGAGCAGCTCAAACATATTAAGTCCGAGCGGGATACCTATCTTTCCGCGTTTTCCTGCTACGGGCGTATAATCCTTCAGCAGACGCAGCTTATACTGATAAATATTCATGCTGTCATCCGGCGATTTCTTGGTAACAGGCTTTTCACAGCGGTTGCCTGCAATAAACTTTCTCCCGTCATTGAAGGTGTTTACCGTAAGACGGCAGTTATTGCTGCATCCGCCGCAGTTGATGGAACGGATCTCATGCCTGAAGCTTTTGAGCTGTTCGGTGTTAAGTATAGAAGAACGGCCTTTTGAGCCTGTTTTCTGCATTGCATAAAGCGCGGCGCCGTAAGCACCCATAAGACCGGATATTTCAGGACGTATAACGTCAGTACCCATTTCCTGTTCAAAGGCTCTCAGCACTGCATCGTTGAGGAAGGTACCGCCCTGCACCACGATCTTTTTGCCAAGCTCCGAAGGATTTGCCACACGAATGACCTTATAAAGCGCATTCTTGACTACGCTCAGACACAGACCTGCCGATATATCCTCTATGGTAGCACCGTCTTTCTGAGCCTGCTTGACCGATGAGTTCATAAACACCGTACAGCGTGAGCCAAGATCAACAGGATGCTTAGCCAAAAGACCAAGCCTTGAAAACTCCTCCGAAGAATAGCCGAGCGCATTTGCAAATGTCTGCAGGAACGAGCCGCAGCCCGATGAACACGCTTCATTCAGGAATATATTGTCGATCGTGCCGCCTCTTATCTTGAAGCACTTAATGTCCTGACCGCCGATATCAATAATAAATTCAACGTCAGGCATAAAACTCTTTGCCGCTGTCAGGTGAGCGATAGTTTCTACCACACCGATATCAACGCCGAATGCGTTCTTGATTATCTCCTCACCGTAGCCGGTCACAGCCGAGCCTGCGATCCTTATATCAGGAGCGATCTCATATACGTGCTCCAAAAAGCTTTTGACTATGGGTACAGGATTGCCGCTGTTTGAGAGATACTCCGAATAAAGCAAGGTACCGTCCTTGGCTACAACGACAGCCTTGACAGTGGTAGAACCTGCATCAATGCCGATATATGTTTTGCCTGTGTAGCTTTTCAGGTCGCCTTTTTTTATGGTCGCCCTGGCGTGTCTTGTACGGAACTCGTCAAGCTCCTGCTGATTTTTGAAAAGCGGCTTGTTGAATGCAAAGTTGCCGGAGCCTCTGTATACTGAAATTTTCTCAATAGTCTTGTCAAGGTCGATAGTTTTTTCGGCGCAAAGAGCAGCACCCATAGAGACATAATAAAGGGAGTTTTCAGGACACAGGCCTGTGGTCTTCAGCGCTTTGTCAAAGCTCTTGCGAAGCTGAGGAATAAACGTCAGCGGACCGCCAAGATAAACGATATTGCCCTTTATCTCTCTGCCCTGTGCAAGACCTGCTATTGTCTGGTTGACGACCGCGCCGAAAATACTTGCGGCAATGTCGGTTTTCTTTGCGCCCTGATTAAGAAGCGGCTGTATGTCCGTTTTTGCAAAAACGCCGCAGCGTGAAGCTATTGTATATATTTTCTCATGCTTTTCTGCAAGGCCGTCAAGCTCTTCGATAGGAACATTCAGCAGTGTAGCCATCTGGTCGATGAACGCACCGGTACCGCCTGCGCAGGAGCCGTTCATGCGCACCTCCATGCCGCCTGAAAGGAAAAGTATCTTTGCGTCCTCACCGCCAAGCTCGATTATTACATCGGTGTCGGGTATGAAGTTCTTAGCTGCAACTCTTGTTGCATAGACCTCCTGTATGAAGTCGATACCGCAGGCATCGGCAACACCCATGCCTGCCGAACCGGACATCGCGATAAGAGCGCTGTCTGCTTCGGGCACCTCACGGCGGAGCCTTCTCAGCAGCTCGGATATCTTTTCCGTTATCTGTGAATAATGTCTTTCGTAGGTCTTATATATCAGCCTGCCGTTTTCGTCCAGAGCTGTACATTTTACCGTTGTGGAACCTATATCAAGTCCTATTTTTATCATTATTTCAGTTCACCTCTTTATCTGAGCCTCTTTCGGCTCTTATCCTTTTATTATATCCTTAAAGCCTGTCACTATATTTCCCTGTGAGAATCAGCGCAAGCCCGGTACTTCTGAATTTTATCTTTTACACAAGCTCTTCTGTAATAAGCTCCTTTGCCCGCTCGATAGCCTCCTGCTCGTCATCTCCGCTGCATTCAACAGTTATCTCCGAACCGCATTTTATGCAGGCCGCCATTATAGAGAGCAGACTTTTTGCATTGGCGTGCTTATCATTGAATACTATCACCACTTCACTGCTGTACTTCATCATTTCCCGGGCAAATATTCCCGCAGGACGCAGATGAAGTCCCACAGGGCACCTGACAGTCATAGTTTCCGACACCATCATTTACACCCTTCCCTTTGTTTTCCGTTTCCTTTTATTCCTGTTATATACCGGCGGCAGTTATCACTTGCATTCTGTACTGCCCGAAAGCCATATAACCGTTCCCGAATACCTTTCCGCTCAATTATACACCATTTCAGTACTTTTTACAAGAGCGTGAATAAGAGCTGATATATAAAATTATGGAATCTTTTACACAAAAAAGCTCCGGCAGACCATATTGATCCGCCGGAACGCATAACCATTAACAAATCTTTGTGACCGGCGCCGCCGGCTGCCCGCAGCTGACGGTCAAGTCATATCATTCAAGATACCTGCCGATAACCGCATAATGAGAATACGGCAGTATCTCTGCGCCCTCGTGCTTTTTAAGCTCTGCTTCGTAAAGCTCCCTGAGCATATCCTTTGTCAGATCGCCGCCATACTTCGACTTGCGCAGCAGCAGTCCGAAAGCAGCCAAAAGTGCTGCTGTCTCTGCATTTTCATCTGACGCTTTGTCCAGCTCGTCAACTGTGACAGAACGTGTCATTACAAGATCCTTGCCTTCCGGCGACTTGTAATGCACCTCGATAAAGGCGATCTCATCGGAAACATTCTCACTGCTGACAGTAACATAGCGGCTCTGATATTTCTGCTCTGCCTTTCCTCTCCTGAATTCTATCAGCGCTACAACATTATGCTCCGAGCCTATGCCGTCAACAGCTTTTTTGGTGTCATGGAATTCCTGCTGAGTAAGCATCCTTGCATCATAACCTATAAGACGGTATTCGCTGACATAAGCAGGGTTCATCTCGACTGATATCTTTACATCCTTGGCGATAGTTATCATGCTCGAAAGCAGCTTGTCCGAAAGACAGTCAAGAATATCTCCCGGTGACGATACAAACGTATAGTTGCCGTTTCCGTTGCGGGCAAGGGCTTCCATCTTGTTATCCTTGAAGTTGTTCTCGCCGTAGCCGACAATAGAAAGATAAATTCCCGTTTCGCGCTTATCATAGATATATTTTTCCAGTCCTCCCGCAGAGGTTATGCCGAAGTTGAAATCTCCGTCGGTAAATATAAACACACGGTTGATATCATTCTCGCGGAAGTTATCGCTGAGGTAATTGTATGCATCCTCAAGTCCCTTGCTGCCGTTGGTGCAGCCGCCTATGCCGTCTACGCTGAGAATAGCATTTATCAGATCATCACGGCTGCCGCATTGAAGCTTCTTTACTACCGTTGTCGTATTGTCGCTGTATGAGATTATGGAAAGTATATCGCCCTCTCTCAGCTGAGCCATGATAGATGCCATCGACATCTGTACAAGTATCCACTCATCGTCCATACTGCCCGATACATCCACAAGCAAAGCAAGGTTGCGGCGTATATTGCTTTCTGCCTTCATTCCCTTGAAGCCAAGGAACATAAGCTCGGAATCCTTCTGCCACGGGCAGCTGCATTTTTCGGCGCTGACAGAAAACAAAGCATCATCCTTGGGTGCATCCAACTTGTATGAATAAGAATTCACGATCTCTTCTATCCTTACAAGATCGCTGTCGATAGAACGGCGGCGGTTTATCCTGCTGCGAAGATATGTCCATGATGCGGTATTGACATTTGCAGAAAAGATAAGCTGCGCCTGATCCAGCGGGCTGTGCGCCTCGTTTTCGGGCTTTGCATTAGTTTCAACAGTATCAAATTCTTCCGCAGGCATAGGTGCAGGCATTGCCCCGCAAGCAGCAGTCTCACGCGCCAATTCCATTGGTGCGCATCCGTCCTCCACAGGCTCGCAGCTTGCCATAGGCATACTTGCACCCATCATCATGCCCATCATTCCGGAAGCATTGCTGCTTCGTGCTCTGGCGCCCATTCCCTTGCCGGCTATGCTTTGAAAAAATCCCTTCAGTCCTCCGTGAGACGGGCTTTCTTCATATACAGGTCTGCGGTAGTTAAGTCTGAATCTCCAGCCTTCCTGATAGCTGATATCGGGATCGACCTCAATATCTGCGCCGAAGCAGCTCCCGCAAAGCACCTCTGTGTGCTCATCACTGTAGCCAAGCGCCTTGTAGAAAAGCTTCATTTCATCATACTGCTGCTGATTCATGCTGTAGTATTTTTTGCGTTTTTCGGTTTTTCCTGCCATGAAATAGCACCTCCGCCTTTTATTTGTATTTGTTATATCTTACCATTAATCGCTTGTTTTGTAAATGGTTTTGTTGTTTATGCCTCAAAAAAATGTTCAATGTCGAAAATCAACTCACATATATGTTGACAGCACTGAAAACAGAATTTATAATTTAATTGATACAATACAGCGACCGTTAAACGGAGCGGTGTACGGAAGGAGAAAAATATGTACAACGAAACGACGCGCAAGTATTACGAGAGGATAACAAAGATCATCGAAAAGCTTCGCAAGGGCAGAACCATTGCTTTTTTGGGAGAATCACCCGAATATACCGCATTCTTAAAAAAAGAATACGATCTAAAGGATTTTATAAGGATAACTACCGTGAAGAAAAAAGCAAACGACCGCATTGTTTTTCTCGGTGATCTGCAAAATCAGAACGATAAATACTATATAATAGTCCCAAGGATACCAAAAGCCCTTGACCTTCAGATGAGGATCTTCGAGTTCGGCTATGATGATTATGATGATTGCTTCTTTATGAATCACGGTAAAATATGGATCCCAAAAGGCGTTAAGGACTACACCGACAACTACGGAAATCACGTTAACGCTCCAAGCTGTGAGGTCGTGCTTGAGGATTACGAGTGCAACGCAGAGATCAATGTTGACGAAACCTGTATCTTTGAAAGCAACACACGCATAACCGCAAAGACATACGGCGGCTGTATAATAAATATCGGCAAGAACTGCGCATTTGAGTCAGGAGTTACACTGACGGTATTCTCTGACGGCGAAGTGAACATAGACAAAAACACAAGATTTGTCAGAGATACAGAAATAATCGTGCTCGGCGGAATGACACTGAATATAGGCAAAGACTGCCTTTTCTCGTTTGAGATCAAAATTTACTGCGGAGACGGGCATTCCATATTTGATCTTACAACAGGAAAGCGCATCAACCCTCAAATAAAAGGACTGCCCAAGAACACAATAACAATAGGCGACCATGTGTGGGTAGGCATGAGATCAATAATACTGAACAAGACCGTTTTAGGCAAGTGCGATATCATAGGCGCCGGCTCCATCGTGAAGGGAGAATATCCCAATAACTGCGTCATTGCAGGTTCACCTGCAAAGGTAATAAGAAAAAATGTCACCTGGTCAGCAAACTCACTCAGAGATACTCTTGACGGTATACCTGAGGAATACATGATGCTCAGTGAATCTGCTGATAATATCAATCAGTAACGTCCTGACTGTTCTGAGAGATCGTTTCTGTAGGAGCTGTTTCTATAGCAGACGGTTCTGCAGAGAGCGTCTCTTCATGAGCCGCTTCTATAGCAGACGATCCTGTAGAGAGCGGCTCTTCATGAGCTGTTTCTATAGCAGACGGTTCCTCGTTTGAGAGCTTCGCCAGCGGATTTGCATTAAGTCCCTTTTCGATCTGTTCATCGGCAATATGTGTATATATCTGAGTCGTTCCCAGATTTGAATGACCAAGTATAGCCTGAAGGGTTCTGACATCAACCCCGCCCTTCTGATACATAAGCGTTGCGGCCGTATGTCTTAGTTTATGCGGTGAATATCCCTTATCCTCAAGACCTATCTTTGCCATATAGTGGTTTACCATGTGATATACGCCCTTACTTGTCATACGGCAATTTTTTCTGCTGATAAAAAGCGCATTTTTGTCCCTGATCCCGTTCACCGGCCTGACTTTAAGGTATTCCTTTAATGCACTTACACACGCCGGATTCAGGTTCAATGCTCTCTCTTTGTTGCCCTTGCCTCTGATCCTCAACATATTTTCACTGTTAATATCAGAAAGATTGATACCGACCATCTCAGAAAGTCTTAAACCGCAGTTCAGAAACAGCACTAAAATACAATAGTCTCTTGCTTTGAATTCGCCTTCTACTGCTTCCAGCAATTTCAGACTTTCCTCCAATGTAAGATACTTAGGAAGCTTTTTGCCTTTCCGGGGAGCTTCAAGCTCCTCTGTCGGGTCATGCGAAAGCTTGTGTGTTTTTACCGTAAGATATTTATAAAAATCCTTAAGGCTTGACGTTTTTCTTGCTCTCGTAGCTGCCGCATTTTCTCGTTCATCCTTACAGTAGTTCAAAAAAAGAATGATCTCCGAAAACGACACGGAGCCAGCCATTTCCAAATCAACGCCCGAAATATCTATGTCGTCAACGGGAATATCATTCTCTAAAAGTCCCCGGTCTTTAATGATAAATCGAAAAAATGTACGCAGATCCCGGTAATACTCATCTACTGTCAGATCAGAACGTCCAAGCACATTACTCATATAATTCAAAAAATCAAGAATAACAGGCGGAGCTTCTTTGAAGATCATATAGCTCAAAGCTTATCGTCCCCTATATTGTTAATGCAATTTTATTCATTATACTATTTTTTTAACTCAAAGTCAAACCGGCGCTTGCGAGTTACACGGGGGCAAGCTGCCGCTATAATATCAAAAAATACAGGTGGATTTAAAAATGGAAAAAATAAATAAACAAAGAATTGTATTCTGGGATAATATTAAGGGAGCACTCATTCTGCTTACCGTATTTGCACATATCCTCTATGGGCTTCAGGAATATTATCCGACAATAAACAGCATAGCAGACTATATTTATATGTTCCATATGCCGGCATTTGTTTTTGTGTCGGGATATTTCGGCAAAAGCGAACACTCTCACAGCTTTGAAAGTATTTTCAGAATTATCTTTCTGTACTTCATCTTCAACAGTATCGTAGGCTTTATATACGGCATGAGTTCAATGCTTGTTCCGCTGTATTCGTTCTGGTTCCTTATCGCTCTGGCAGTATGGCGGCTCACAGCACCGTATATTTCAGAAATAAAGGGTATCATGATATTCCTGCTCGCCGCATCTGTTGTCGCCGGTTTCTATATCTCACTTGATAATACCTTGGCTGTGTCAAGAATAATATGTTTTTTCCCATGGTATATGGCAGGCTATTTTTTCAGCAAAGAAAAAAGCGACAAACTGATAAGCCGAAAATATACAAAACGTCTTGCATCCGGTACAGCAATGCTTTTGGTGACAGCAGTGCTGTTTTTTGTATCAAAGTATTATTTCAGGTATTCGGACAATGAGCTGCTGATGCTGCCATATTCAAAGCCGTCCGAAGCTCTGGGCAGATGTGTATAATTACTTTGCTGATGCTCATGCCGGACAAAAAGCTTCCTCTGCTTACGATGTTCGGCCGCAATTCCTTGTGGATATTTATTCTGCACAGACCTCTTACACTTATCCTCAGCGACATTATAATTGACCTGCCTGTTTACATTATTATATCTGTGGCCGTTATCGCGGCAGTTCTCATGTGCATCCTGCTCGGAAATAACCTTCTGGCAAAAGTGATGGATGCGTTTGCCGACCAAGGCGTCAGACTTATTTGCAAGGACAATAATAACAAAAGCAATAAGAAAAAAATCAATTATGCAGGAGCGGCCGTTTTGATCGTGAGCTTCTGTTTTATACTCAATGCTTTAACACAAGCTTATACCGGTAAAGATCTGATAAGGCTTGTATATCCTAAAAGCAGTTCCTCACCGAAAGAGAGCGTTGAAGAAATTGTCCGTGTACCCGAAAACAATATTGATGAGGATATCATATATCCGGTAATGAGCGCACAGCAGAAAAAAGCTTTTGACAGCTCGTTCAGAATAACCTTTGCGGGCGACCTTATATTGCTCGAAGACCAGGTAAAAAGAGCCTATAACGGAAAAGGCTATGATTTTTCCGAAGTATTTGAGTATGCAGAACCCTATATTTCCTCAGCTGACCTTGCCGTAGGTGTTTTCGAGGGTCCTATGGCCGGCGAAGAAGCCGGATATTCAACAAGCAATTATGATGACGGAAAAGAATTATACATAAATTATCCCGACGAATTCGCCGACGCCGTAAAAAAAGCCGGGTTTGATCTGGTCACAACAGCAAATAACCATCTGCTCGACAAAGGCGAAAAGGGTGCGCTC
The DNA here is from genome assembly GCA_902802105.1 of uncultured Ruminococcus sp. Lineage (GTDB taxonomy): Bacteria > Bacillota > Clostridia > Oscillospirales > Acutalibacteraceae > UBA1213. Next base: position 7,198 of record CADCKR010000037.1, on the reverse strand, counting down.
AGAACTATAGACATTCTTGACAAGTCAGGGCTTGACCATACCGGGTCTTACAAAAACGCCGAAGACAAGAAAAAGAACCGCATCAAGATAGTTGAATGTCAGGGCATCAGGCTTGCGTTCCTTTCATATACTTACGGCTGCAATTATTATACTCCTGAAAAGCTGTCTGACAGCGCTCTTTCTTATCTTACTTCTCTAATTTCCGAAACAGAGGGAGAACTGTTCGAGGCTCAAAAGGCTGCCGTAGAGCAGGATTTTAAAGAAGCAAAGTCCTGTTCACCCGATCTTATCGTTGTGCTCCCGCATATCGGCACCCAGTTCTCAAATGAGCCGGATCATAGCCAGAATGTATGGTTCGATATCTTCAAAAAGAACGGTGCAGATATAATTCTCGGCGACCATCCTCATGTTGTTGAACCTGTCCTGATAGAAGAATATAACGGCAAAAATGTTTTCACAGCTTATTGTCCCGGAAATTTCGCAAATATCTACCGTGAGGATCAGGGCGATACAAGTATGCTTGTGGATGTATACATCGACCGTGATACCAAAAAAATAACAGGCGGAAGCATTGTTCCCCTTTATACCCACGCAAGAGCCGACCACAATTATCGTGCTGTGCCGATATATGATATTATGACAGATGCGTCACTGAGAGATCAGTTAACAACTGACGATATACAGCTTGCGGCAAATGCAAACAAGCTTATAACCAAAGTTGTTTTCGGGCATGAAATGGATATTTCTTCTGCTGCTGAAAGATATTACTTTGACAGTACGGGATTTCTGCGCTGTGAAACAGAAGGACTTATGCTTACCGATAAAATGAAAAGCGGCATTCTTTACAAGGCAATAAGCAAGGCTCAGTCGATCTGCTTTATCGGTGACAGCGTTACAGAAGGCACCAAAAACGGCGGCTGTCCCTGGTATGAACCGATACTTGACTATATTCCCGAAAAAAAAGTCAGCAATTACTCCAAAGGAGGCTGTACTGTTTCATATATGACCGGACTTGCCGATAAAATACCCGTATCAGATCTTTATGTCATAGCTCTCGGCACAAACGATGTCAGATATCGTGACAGTTCCGTATGCGCAATGACTCCCGATGATTTCGTCCGGGAAATTGATGCGCTCAAAAACAAACTGTCCTCACATTCTCAGAAGGCTGAATTCGTATTTATCGCTCCATGGTATTCTACTGACGGCGATATATACTGTGACATGAGCTACAACGAAAAGACCGATCTGAACGATGAGTATTCCTCTGCTCTCGAAAAATACTGCAAAGAAAAAAGCCTTGGATTTATCAATGCAAATAATTACATAAAGAACGTCTTAAAAACATCGCCGGACAATATATATCTCCTTGACCACATACATCCTAATGCTTCAAAAGGCGTGGTGATGTATTCGGAAGCAGTCCTGTCTTCAAACAAAAAATAGCTGATGCTCTTTTGTGATGCTCCCTGTTGTTCACGCTGTGATAAACCATCGGACAAAAACAGTGCAAGGTTTGCTACCAGCCGCTGTCCGCAAGCTGCCAAAACTCTTATAAGCTTCAAAACCAAAGAGATCCCCCATAGTCAGGATCATTGACTATGGGGGATACTTTTATAGATAAATCAGGACAGCAGCTAAATAATATTATTTGCCTGCACGAGTCTTGAGTTCATCATATCTGTCAACAGACTTCTCCTCAGCCTTCTTGAAGAGCTCTTCTGCTCTTGCCGGGAAGGAACGTGTGAGAGCGCTGTAACGAGCCTCACCGAGAATGAAGTCGCGATAGGAGGTTGTGGGAGCCTTGCTGTCAAGTGTGAAGGGGTTCTTACCCTCAGCCTTGAGAGCCGGGTTGTAGCGGAACATATTCCAGTAGCCGCAGTCAACAGCCTTCTTCATCTCAGCCTGGCAGTTCTTCATGCCGCCCTTGATGGAGTGCATCTCGCAGGGAGCATAACCGATTATGAGTGACGGACCCGGATAAGCTTCAGCCTCCTGGATAGCCTTGAGTGTCTGGTTCTGATCAGCACCCATAGCGATCTGTGCAACATAGATGTAGCCATAAGACATAGCTATGTCTGCAAGGCTCTTCTTAGCGATAGCCTTACCGGCAGCAGCAAACTGTGCGACCTGGCCGATCTGTGAAGCCTTGGAAGCCTGTCCGCCTGTATTTGAGTAAACCTCGGTATCGAATACCATGATGTTTACATCTTCACCGGAAGCAAGTACGTGGTCAACGCCGCCGAAGCCGATATCATAAGCCCAGCCGTCGCCGCCGAAGATCCATACTGACTTCTTAGCAAGGAATTCCTTGTTCTCGAGAACGTCAAGTCTCTTGCAGCAGTCACAATCAAGCTTTTCGAGCTCAGCTATAACAGCATTTGCAGCCTCTGTGTTCTTGAGGGTGTTGTCCTTGGTTGCCATAAAGTCTGCAATAGCAGCCTTTACGCTCTCAGGAGCCTTCTCGGAAGCAGCGATCTCTTCAAGCTCTGAGATAAGTCTGTCACGGATAGCCTTCTGACCAAGATACATACCAAAGCCGTGCTCAGCGTTATCCTCAAAGAGTGAGTTAGCCCATGCAGGACCATGACCTTCCTTAGTTACTGTGTAAGGACAGGTAGCAGCAGGACCGCCCCAGATCGAAGAACAGCCTGTAGCATTGGAGATGTACATTCTGTCACCGAAGAGCTGAGTGATAAGACGAGCATAAGAAGTCTCGGCACAGCCTGCGCAGGAGCCTGAGAACTCAAGCAGCGGCTGCTTGTACTGGCTGCTGATAACATTCATTACAGCAGTTGTTTCGGGCTTCTCGGTTACGTTTGCTACGCAGTAGTCGAATACCTTCTGCTGGTCGTACTGTGTCTCTGCGGGAACCATCTTGAGGGACTTGGTGGGACATACGCCTACGCATACGGAGCATCCCATACAATCCATCGGAGAGATAGCAAGTGTATACTTATAGTCTGTCTTTATAACAGGCTTGGGAGCGATCTTTGTGTTTTCGGGAGCAGCAGCAGCCTCAGCCTCGTTCATAGCGAAAGGTCTGATAGTAGCGTGCGGGCATACGAATGAGCACTTGTTGCACTTTGCGCAGGTCTCTGCATTCCACTCAGGAACCATAACAGCAACGCCGCGCTTCTCATAAGCAGATGCGCCAAGCTCAAATGTACCGTCAACGTGATCTACGAATGCAGATACGGGCAGTGAATCGCCGTCCATCTTGTCAACAGGCTCAAGAATGTTCTTGACCATCTTGACTGTCTCAGCCTTGCCCTCGAGCTTGCTCTCAACAGCAGCTGCTGTTGCATCAGCCCATGCAGCAGGAACATCTATCTTCACGAATGCTGTAACGCCGGCATCAATAGCCTTATGGTTCATGTCTACGATATCCTGGCCCTTCTTCAGGTAGGACTTTGTAGCAGCGTCCTTCATGTGCTGAACAGCCTCTTCGATGGGCATGATCTTTGCAAGTGCGAAGAATGCAGCCTGGAGGATAGTATTTGTACGCTTACCCATACCGATCTTCTCAGCAAGGTCAATAGCGTTAACTGTATAGAGCTGTATGTTGTTCTTTGCGATGTACTGCTTTGTTTCAGCGTTAAGGTGCTTGTCAAGCTCCTCAGCTGTCCACTGGCAGTTGATAAGGAATACGCCGCCGGGCTTAACATCCTGAACCATCTTGTAGCCCTTGAGGATGTAGGACGGGTTATGGCAGGCAACGAAGTCAGCCTTATTGATGTAATATGGGCTCTTTATGGGCTTGTCGCCAAAACGGAGATGTGATATAGTCACGCCGCCGGTCTTTTTGGAGTCATACTGGAAGTAAGCCTGTACATACTTCTGAGTATAGTCACCGATGATCTTGATGGAGTTCTTGTTAGCGCCAACTGTACCGTCGCCGCCGAGACCCCAGAACTTGCACTCGATCGTACCCTCAGCTGCTGTGTTGGGAGCGGGCTTCTCTTCAAGAGAGAGACAGGTAACGTCGTCGTTTATGCCAAGTGTGAACTGAGCCTTGGGAGCATCCTTAGCAAGCTCATCATATACTGCAAATACGCTTGAAGGAGGAGTATCCTTTGAACCAAGACCATATCTGCCGCCGATAACCTTTACATCAGACTTACCCTGAGCTGCAAGAGCTGCAACAACATCAAGGAACAGAGGCTCGCCGAGAGCACCGGGCTCCTTTGTTCTGTCAAGAACAGCGATCTTCTTGCAGGTTGCGGGGATAGCTTCTACGAGCTTGTCAGCTCTGAACGGACGATAAAGTCTTACCTTAACAAGACCGACCTTCTCGCCTCTTGCGTTCATATAGTCAATAACTTCTTCTGCAACATCGCAGATAGAGCCCATAGCGATGATAACTCTCTCAGCATCCTCAGCGCCGTAGTAGTTGAAGAGCTTGTAGTCTGTGCCGAGCTTCTCGTTGATCTTGCCCATATACTTCTCAACAAGCTCAGGAACTGCATCGTAATACTTGTTGCAGGCCTCTCTGTGCTGGAAGAATATATCGCCGTTCTCATGTGAGCCCCTCATTACAGGATGGTCAGGATTAAGAGCTCTCTTTCTAAAAGCCTTTACAGCGTCCATATCGCACATATCTTTAAGATCGTCATAATCCCAGATAGCGATCTTCTGGATCTCGTGAGATGTACGGAAGCCATCGAAGAAGTTAAGGAACGGAACTCTGCCCTCGATAGCTGCAAGGTGAGCTACAGGAGCAAGATCCATAACTTCCTGAGGATTAGTCTCAGCCAGCATAGCAAAGCCGGTCTGACGGCAAGCGTATACGTCTGAATGATCGCCGAAGATGTTAAGAGCATGAGAAGAAACGCAGCGTGCAGAAACGTGGAACACGCCCGGAAGCAGCTCGCCTGCGATCTTGTACATATTGGGGATCATCAGCAGCAGACCCTGTGAAGCAGTGAAGGTAGTTGTAAGAGCACCTGCGTTGAGTGCACCGTGAACTGTACCTGAAGCGCCTGCCTCGGACTGCATTTCGGATACCTTTACAGTTGTTCCGAAGATGTTCTTCAGACCCTGAGCTGACCACTGGTCAACATAGTCTGCCATCGGGCTGGACGGAGTGATCGGGTAAATGCCGGCGACCTCGGTAAACGCATAAGCAACATGAGCCGCAGCGTTGTTACCGTCCATGGTTTTCATTTTTCTTGCCATTTGGTATTTTCCTCCTTTTTATTTTTAAGATTTTTTGCATCATTTTGTGCATCATCTTAAAGAGTACCATTTTTCGGTTATAGTGCTATGCACTGTACCAATGATAATTTTAACACTTTTTTATTATTATGTAAAGTGGAAAAATGTAAATATTTTATATTATTTACGCATGGCTTCAAAAAAATTGAGTAATAATGTCAGGAAAATGCTGTCTGTAGACATAAAGCTGCAATCTTATCAAAAAATCAGTCCGGACACACCGCCGTTTATCAAAATTTATTCACTTTACATATATATCATAGTGAAGTTCGAGCCTGTGATATAAATAATTAAGCTTCCCCGGAAATTTCCGAAGAAGCCTGCATTAAGATTTTTTACAATTTTTGCAATTTACCTGAATCCGTGAAACTCAGCAAGCAGCAAAACGATGTACCAGTTCCCAAAACGCATTAGCCCAAGAGTTGCTTCTGCTGACGAAAAAATAGTTGGCGAGCGTATTTGGTAAGTTGACCGGCAAAATGAATGGTGTTTTGGATAACAGTGTGAATATGTTTGCGGCTGACAATTCTTTTTGAAGGTGCTTTACCCTGATCGATCGTTTCCTGACCAAGCATACGAATGATATTATATGCGATCACCGTGAGTTTGAGAACCAACTCGTTTGTGTCAAAATTACCTGTCGACAGATGCTCTGCACCCATATTTGTTTTGATCTCGCTTATGTAATCAATGATATATACTTACAATGTTTTTCATTGTATTCAATCAATATAGCATAAATGAAGTAAATCCAAGATCGGATATATCCATCCCATTGTATGTCATCAACATTCCGGCTGATAATACAGCCCCTTTCAGGAGCGAATTGCTTAAATCAAGTAAAGATTGACGAATATCACTTGTGATGATATCTGTAGAAGCGCTGACTAAACTGAATGATATGTTTGAATCGTAAGTGTAGCTGCTTGGATCAATAACAGTGCCGGTTTTAAAATTATATTTTTCATTTAAAATATGGAGTACTTCTACACTAACTTTTGATAATGAATTATAGCAAAGGTTTATAGAGACTCCATTTTTACTTGTACCACCTGTCGTTTCTGTTTCGTAAAGAAATGTTATAGTCAGTTTATTCTCAGAACTTTCGTATGATAACCCAACAATAGAGTTGCTGTCAATTGCTAAACTGATAAATTTGTTGCCATATGAATTTATACCGTCATAGTATGTTTCAATATAACTTACAACTTTTTTAAAGTTAGTCTGAGCTGTTGATTCTGCAGGCTTTGTAACCGTAACAGTACAGGATGCAATCTTTCCGTTTGAAGTTTTTGCTGTAATTGTAGCTGTACCTGCTGCTTTCGCTGTGACCATACCTGCGCTGACTGTTGCCACAGAGTTGTTGGAGGACGTCCAGGTTACGTCTTTATTTGTAGCGTTTGCAGGTAAAACTGTTGCAGTGATTATAGCCGTATTACCAACAGTCAGAGAAAGTGAGGTCTTGCTCAGACTGACTGATGTCGGATTAACTACAGACTACAGAGCTTTTTACGATAACCGTACAGGTTACTCTCTTGCCGTTTGCAGTTCTTGCCGCTATTATCGTCCTGCCTGCGCCTACAGCCGTCACCTTGCCGTTTACTACCTTTGCTACCTTTTCGTTAGCGGAAGTCCACCTGACTGTCTTATCGGCTGCATTTGAAGGCGTAACAGCTGCTGTAAGAATCGCCGTGCCGCCCTCTGTAAGTGTAAGTGTCGTCTTGCTGAGCCTGATGCCTGTAGGGAGCACCGTGTCCGATGCCGCCGCACTTACAGTAATGCTCATACCGGATATCATAGCCGGAGTGACCGCACCCATACTGCCAATCATAACCGCACAAAGCGCAGCTGACAGCAGCTTTTTAGATCATGTTTTTTTGCTTGCCATTGATTGTCCTCCTCTTTTTTGCTTTCATGTCATGCCGTATGTTTTGCGGCTGCGCACAAAAGCGTAAGTTTAATGCAATTACGCATTGGTTTT
>CADCKR010000036.1 GCA_902802105.1 uncultured Ruminococcus sp. | reverse complement strand
ACATTCACGTCATACAGAATAGACTGTCGATTTTTGGGCATTTTTTAAAAAGTGATCTGCTCGCCGCCTTCATCCGCTCCGGGGAACTGACCCATTGCAGGCAGATTCTTTGCCCTGTATCTTTCCGGTGAAGCAAGCATACCTTCTGTATATATCTGAGCCGAAAGCAGCCTGTGCCCCTTTGTGAGCTTCATAAGCGCAACTCCCTGTGTAGCTCTTGAGGTTTTTGTCATCAGGTCTGACGCTTTAAAGAGCAGCCTTCTGCCGGAAGAAGATCTGAGAAGTATCTCTGTATCATCATCCGGAGCATAAATAACTGCGGCAAGCTTGTCCTTGTCTGAATATGCGCCTGTAAGCTTCTTGCGGTTCGTCTTGGTAGAGTATGCATCAAGCGCGACCTTTGCAGCCTTGCCGTTTTCAAAGAAGAAGAACACAAAGCCGCTGTAGTCCTTTGTCGTAACCATATAAACGGCATTCTCGCCCTCGTCAAAGCCGAGCTTTGAGGGAATATAATCGCCGAGCACGCTTGCCTTCGTATCGGAAAACTGCGGTGTTTTGGCTTTGTATGCCTGCTGTCTGTCCGAGAAGAACACAATATCGCTGTTGTTGGTGGTCTCTATGTGTTCAATGACCTCATCGCCCTCTTTGAGCTTCTGTTCGCCGCCCATTCTAAGTGAAAGCGGGGTTATCTTCTTGAAGTAGCCCTCCTTGGTAAAGAACAAGTTCACCGGATAATCAGGCACATCCTCCTCAATATCCTCCTCAACGATATCGTCAGCATAGATTATCATGCTCCTGCGCGGCTGTGCGTATTTTTTGATAATGCCTTCAAGCTCTTTGATTATGATAGCCTTTATCTTCCTGCTGCTGCCGAGTATCGCTTCGAGCTCTGCAATATCCTTTTCAAGCTGAGCTATGTCGTCGGTATGTTTAAGGATATACTCTCTGTTGAGGTGACGCAGCTTTATCTCAGCAACGTATTCGGCCTGTATCTCATCAATGTCAAAGCCCTGCATAAGATTCGGCACGACCATGCTTTCTTCCTCGGTGCCTCGTATTATACTGATAGCCTTGTCAATATCCAACAGTATTTTTTCAAGACCTCTGAGAAGATGCAGCCTGTCCTGCTTTTTGTGCAGGTCAAAATAAGTTCTTCTCTTCACGCATTCAATACGGAATGCCGACCACTCGTTCAGCAGTTCACGCACTCCGAGCACTCTTGGAGTTCCGGCTATGAGCACGTTGAAATTGCAGGAGAATGTATCTTCAAGCGGCGTCATTTTGTAAAGCTTCTGCATGAGCTTATCGGGATTGGTGCTGCGTTTGAGGTCAATAGTTATTTTCAGGCCGTCAATACCGGTCTCGTCACGGATATCAGCGATCTCACGTATCTTTCCCTGCTTTACGAGGTCGATTATTTTTTCTATCACGGCTTCGCAGGTGGTCGTCTGCGGAATGCTGAGTATATCAATGCAGTTTGCATATTTATCGTAGGTATAACGCGCTCTCAGGCGTATGCTTCCCCTGCCTGTGCGGTAGACGTTCTCTATCGCCTGCCTGTCGTATATTATCTGTGCGCCGCCGGTAAAATCGGGTGCGGCAAGTGTAGACATGATATCAAATTCAGGATCTTTGAGCAGACCTATTGCAGTGCGGCAGACCTCCTCTAAATTGAAAGAGCATATTGAGCTTGCCATACCTACGGCGATGCCCGTATTCGCATTGACGAGCACGGACGGGAAGGCCGCCGGCAGCAGCGTAGGTTCTTTCAGCGTGTTGTCGTAGTTATCAACAAAATCTACGGTATCCTTGTCGATATCGTTAAAAAGCTCACTGCATATAGGGTCGAGCTTGGCTTCGGTGTATCTCGAAGCAGCCCATGCCATATCACGGCTGTAAAATTTGCCGAAGTTGCCCTTTGAATCCACGAACGGATGCAGCAGAGCTTCATAGCCGCGGCTCAGTCTTACCATCGTATCGTATATAGCCGCATCTCCGTGAGGATTGAGCTTCATTGTCTGACCGACTATATTTGCCGACTTGGTTCTTGTCTGACCAAGCAGACCCATTTTGTACATAGTATAGAGCAGCTTTCTGTGTGAGGGCTTGAAGCCGTCTATTTCAGGAATAGCGCGTGACATGATTATGCTCATAGCATAAGGCATAAAATTTTCCTGCAGGGTCGATGCGATATTTTCCTCAACGACCTCACCTGCTCCTGCTATATATCCCTGTATTTTTGGCTGTGCAGCCCCTTCGCTGCTTTTCTTCCTTTTTGCCATATTATTTTCTCCCTGTCTGCCGTGCATTCCGTATTCTGCGGAGCGCAGGCAGACTTTTCTGTCTTAGTTTTTGTGCCGCTCAGGGGAATTTTCAAGCGAAGTTCCCCGTTATTGTTTAAAGCCTTACCTTTATGTGCATCCGCCCGCAAACGAAAGACACATCTTTACGTGCGGTATGCCGTCTTCAAGGAATTCATCTGATATGACCTCAAAGCCCTCCTTGGCATAGTAGCCTATAGCATAGCACTGGGCTTCAAGATATATACCGTCAGCCTTCATAACATCCCTTGCAAAGACTGTGCCCGCATGGAGTATCATACCGCCGAGACCGCAGCCGCGTTCAGTGGTAACAACGCGCCCTATCTGCGCGGTATTTGTCCCGATATCCCGCATAAATACCCTCAGACAAGCGGCTATGCTGCCGTCATCACGCTTTATGAAAACATGGTAGCTGTACTTATCCTTGCCGTCAATGTCAAAATACGGACAGTTCTGCTCTACTACAAACACCGCTTCCCTTGCCCGCAGTATCTCATAAAGCTCGTCGTTTGTAAGCTCGTCAAAATGTCTGATCTCAATTCCGGGATGCTCCATCTCAGTCACTCCATCGTTTACGACACATCGAGGTCGTCAATGTATTTATAGCCGTTCTCAATAATATAGTCGCGCCTTACGGCAAGGTTATCCCCTAAAAGGATATCGAACATCTCAGAGGTCCTGGCCGCATCGTCAGGCATTATCTTTATCAGCCTGCGTGTTGCAGGATTCATTGTTGTCAGGCTCATCATGTCCGGCTCGTTCTCACCAAGTCCTTTTGAACGCTGTATAGTATACTTTTTATCGCCGATCTCTGCAAGGAACCTTTCCTTTTCAGCCTCCGTATAGGCAAAATACACCTTTTCTTTTGTGTTTATCTCATAAAGCGGCGATTCGGCAATGAACACCTTTCCTTCACGGATAAGCGTTGGCGCAAGACGGTATATCATAGTCAGGAGAAGCGTCCTTATATGAAATCCGTCAACATCGGCATCGGTGCAGAAAATTATCTTGTTCCAGCGCAGAAGGTCAAGGTCGAATGACGAAAGCTCCTTGTTTGCCTTTGACTTTACCTCAACGCCGCATCCGAGCACTTTCAGAAGGTCGGTAATGATCTCGCTCTTGAATATCTTGTCATAGTCAGCCTTCAGGCAGTTGAGTATTTTTCCCCTTATGGGTATGATAGCCTGAAAATCAGGGTTTCTTGCCTGCTTGCAGGCACCGAGAGCCGAATCGCCCTCCACGATGAAAAGCTCCCTTTCAGACTTGTCCTTGCTGCGGCAGTCAACAAACTTTGCCACCCTGCCTGTCATATCCATATTGCCTGTAAGTGTCTTTTTTATGTTAAGGCGTGTCTTTTCGGCGCTCTCACGGCTTCTCTTGTTTATCAGCACCTGATTGCCTATCTTTTCGGCATCAAGCTTGTTTTCAATGAAATACACCTCAAGCTGATGGCGCAGGTATTCCGTCATAGCGTCCTGTATGCCCTTATTGGTGATAGCCTTCTTTGTCTGGTTCTCATAGGATGTAACGCTTGAAAACGATGATATGACTATAACAAGACAGTCACGTACATCGTCAAAGTTTATCTTGCTCTCGCTTTTGTTATACTTGCCCGTCTGCTTCAGGTAGGAGTCAATAGAATACACAAAAGCATTCTTTACAGCCCTTTCGGGAGCACCGCCGTATTCGAGCCAGCTTGAATTGTGGTAATACTCCGCAGTGCTTACCTTGTTTGAAAAGGCAAGTGCAATATTTATCTTAGTTTTGTAAGGCGGCTTGTCGTCACGGTCGCTGACCATGCGCTCTGTCTGCCAGAGCTGTACCTGTGAAAGCGCATCCTCGCCCACAATTTCCTTTACATGATCGTAAATGCCGTTCTGATAGCAGAACTCGGTCGTTTCAAAGGCTCCGTTCTTCTCTGAACGGAAAATAAAGTTTATTCCTGCATTGACGACAGCCTGACGCTTTATCGTGTCAAGATAATATTCATCGGGTATATCAATATCGGTGAATACTTCAAGGTCGGGCTTCCAGCGGATGCGGGTGCCTGTTTTTTTGCCTGTATACTGCTCACGCTTCAGGCCGCCGATATTCTCGCCCTTTTCAAAGTGCAGAGTAAAGCGTGTACCGTCACGTCTGATATCAACGTCCATATACTCGGATGAATACTGCGTTGAGCAAAGTCCAAGACCGTTCAGACCGAGAGAGAATTCATAGCTTTCGGCCTCATTATTGTTGTATTTGCCGCCTGCATAAAGCTCACAGAATACAAGCTCCCAGTTGTAGCGTTCCTCGTTTTTGTTGTAGTCAACAGGGATGCCACGCCCGAAGTCCTCTATCTCAACGGAACGGTCTGCATATTTCGTGATGATTATTTCCTTTCCGTAGCCCTCACGCGCTTCGTCGATAGAGTTTGAAAGTATCTCAAACACGGAATGCTGACAGCCCTCTATGCCGTCAGAGCCAAAAATTACCGCAGGACGCTTTCTTACACGGTCTGCGCCTTTAAGTGAAGTAATGCTTTCGTTGCCATAGTTGTTTGGGGTAGTCTTTTTTGCCAATTCTTCATCCTCTTTTCATAGAGTCATCATTTGCGGGAAAACCTGCGGATAACATCTTCAAAATATCCGGTGATCCAATCCTCAAAGCACTTTCCGACATACTTAGGCATATCGAGATCGTGTGAAAATTCCATTATCTCGCCGTTCATATCGCCTGCACATATAAGCACCGGGCAGAACGAGCTGTCAGTATCAACGATCTGTATAACTCCGTTATAAAGCTCCCTGCGCCTTTCCTCATAGTCGGCCGGACGCTCATTCGGGCTTATCTCAGAGAGCGCAGTACAGGCATCGTCCCACTTGGATTCGGTAAGCGAGGAATCAAGCATAACAGGCTTTGAAGATGTAAACGGAAAGGTGTAGAAATCACTTTCGCACCTTGCCATCGAGTAGGGCACGCTGCGGTTTGAATGCGCATAGAAATTGCGCAGTTCAAGCTGCTGCAGCGACAAAAGCCCGAAATCGGGGCCTGCGCCGCCGTTGCCTACCTGAGTAAGAAATTCAACATAGCTCTGCGGCAGCTTTATATTATGACGCTCTTCAAAATCCCGCACATCAGAGAGCGCCGCCACCGGCGCAAACTCATACCTGTGCAGATCAGAGCCGTATTGTTTCAGCCCGTCGTCAAGCTCCTTCGCCGTTGATGCAAGCCTGATAAGCTCCATCGCAAATGCTGACATTTTCGGAAAATCGTTTGTAAATATGCTTCTTATACTGTCAAGTCCGGTGATATTTACGCCCTCATCATCGCAGCGTATCATATCAAGCCCTGTAAGGTTTGTTTCCAAATCTGTATTATCCGATATTTTTCTGATTTTGTCAAGTCCGATTATATTCATAAATTTTCACTCCAATACAGCAAAAAGCCTTTCAGCCTCTGAGCTCCTTTATCTTGTCGCGCAGATAAGCGGCGTGTTCAAATTCAAGCAGCTTTGCCGCAGCCTTCATTTCCTTTGTAAGCTGTTCAATTAGCTTTTCACGCTCGGCTCTTGTAAGCTTCTTCCCGGGCTTTGCGTCATCATCCGCATGAGTGGATATCTCTATGATATCGCTGACCTTCTTTATGATAGTCTGCGGGGTTATATTATGCTCCTTGTTGTATTTTTCCTGTATCGCACGTCTGCGCTCTGTCTCGGTTATAGCCTTCTCCATTGAATCAGTCACTGTGTCTGCATACATTATGACCTTGCCGTCCGCATTGCGTGCAGCTCGTCCGATAGTCTGTATAAGTGAGCGCTCACTTCGCAGAAAGCCCTCCTTGTCGGCGTCAAGTATCGCCACAAGCGACACTTCGGGGATATCCAGACCCTCTCTGAGCAGATTGATACCCACAAGAACATCAAACTCACCCAGACGCAGATCGCGTATTATCTCCATTCTCTCAACGGTGTCGATATCATGATGCATATATCTTACCTTAATGCCCATAGTTGAAAAATAATCCGTCAGATCCTCCGCCATCTTTTTTGTCAGCGTTGTAACAAGAACTCTCTGTTTTTTCTCTGTGCGGATATTTATCTCGGAGATAAGATCATCCATCTGACCTTCGGTGGGTCTTACGCTTATTTCAGGATCAAGCAGGCCGGTAGGTCTTATTACCTGCTCGGCTATGACCTGACTTTTCTCTTTTTCGAGGTCGCCGGGCGTTGCACTGACGAAAACAGCCTGATTTATCCTCTCGTAGAATTCGTCAAAATTGAGCGGCCGGTTATCATACGCAGACGGCAGGCGGAAACCGAACTCAACAAGATTCTGCTTGCGTCCTCTGTCACCGCCGTACATTCCTCTTACCTGCGGGAGAGTAACATGAGATTCATCCACAAAAAGCAGGTAATCCTCCGGGAAGTAGTCAAGCAGCGTATACGGAGCAGACCCCGGCTTTCTTCCCGAAAGCACTCTTGAATAGTTCTCTATGCCGGTACAGAAACCGATCTCACGCAGCATCTCGATATCATATTTTGTACGCTGCTGTATTCTTTCGGCTTCAAGAAGCTTGCCCCTGTCTGTAAAGAATTCGACCCTTTCCCTGAGCTCCTGCTCTATTTCGGCGATAGCACTCTCCATCTTGTCCCTGGGGACGATATAGTGCGATGCCGGATAGATAGCCGCATGACGCACTGTACCCTTTATCCTGCCGGTAATCGGATCGACCTCTGCAATGCGGTCTATCTCGTCACCGAAAAATTCCACCCTTATCAGGGTATCAGACGATGCCGCAGGGAATATCTCAACGACATCTCCCCTGACCCTGAACCTGTTTCTCGTAAGGTCTATATCGTTTCTTTCGTACTGAAGCTCAACAAGCTTTCTCAGCAGTTCATCCCTCGGCTTCTGCATACCCTGACGGAGAGATATGACCATCGTGCGGTAATCTATAGGGTTGCCGAGTGAATATATGCATGAAACGCTCGATACTATTATAACATCACGGCGCTCTGAAAGTGCAAGCGTTGCCGAATGACGGAGCTTGTCTATCTCGTCATTTATAGAACTGTCCTTTTCAATATAGGTATCAGTTGTAGGAACATAAGCCTCCGGCTGATAATAGTCATAGTATGACACGAAATACTCTACAGCATTTTCGGGAAAAAATTCCTTGAATTCCGAGCAAAGCTGTGCCGCAAGGGTCTTGTTGTGCGCAAGCACAAGAGCAGGGCGGTTGAGCCTTTCTATGATATTTGCCATAGTAAAGGTCTTTCCTGAACCTGTAACTCCAAGGAGAGTCTGTTCCTTGTGTCCGCTTCTTATGCTTTTTACAAGAGCTTCTATTGCCTGCGGCTGATCTCCCGTAGGCTGATAATCCGAAACCAATCTGAATCTGTCCAATATATACACCTCAAACAATAAACATTAGGGGTTACCGTTATCATGTCACATCACGCTTTTTTCTTAACAGTGAGCCTTTTGGTATATTCACGTCAGTTTTTATCGTAAGCTTCTGCATGGCATGGGGCGCTGATCCGATAGGCTCTCCCTGATCGCTGAACATATTCTCCACCTTAAATTCAAAGGGTATGCCGCCCGGCGGAAGAATATCAAGAGTATCACCGCAGAAGAAGCGGTTGCGCTGTGTAAGACAGACCGTTCCGTCCCTGCATTCATCACATACGGCAACGACCTCGTATTTGCGGATATAGCCGCCGTCCGATGTGCTCTGCCCCGGCTCACCGCCATAGAAAAAGCCTGTATTATAAGCCCTGTGGCTAACCTTTTCAAGCTCCTCCTTTATCCAGGGCGCAAGCCTCCAGTTCTCACCCTGAGCATAGTAATCATCAAGCGCATGACGGTACGCATTTGTCGTAACAGCCACATAATAAGCCGCCTTTGCCCTGCCCTCTATCTTCAGGCTCTTTACTCCCGCCTTCAGCAGGTCATCAATGTGCTCTATCATGCACAGGTCACGGGAATTATACAGATAAGTGCCGCCGTTTTCCTCAACAACAGGAAAATACTGCCCCTCACGGTGCTCCTCATAAAGATAATACTTCCAGCGGCACGGCTGAGCACAGTCACCGCGGTTTGCATCCCTGCCTGTAAGATAGCTCGAAATAAGGCATCTTCCCGAAAACGATACACACATTGAGCCGTGTACGAAGGTCTCTATTTCAAGCTTAGGGTCGGTCTTGGCCCTGATGCCTGCAATATCTTCAAGAGTCAGCTCCCTTGCAAGCACGACCCTTGATGCTCCCATATCATAAAGCATACGGGCTGTCTGATAGTTTACCACTCCTGCCTGTGTTGATACGTGTCTTTCAACATCGGGCGCATATTTTGCAGCCAGCGACATGACGCCTAAATCGGCAATGATAAATGCATCGGCGCCGCAGTCCGCCACAGCTTCAAGAAACTCCGGCATTCTGTCTATCTCGCTGTTCCTCGGAAGAGTGTTGCAGGTAACATATACCTTTACATTCTTTTTGTGCGCCTTTTCTACCGATGTCCTGAGCGTGTCAAGGTCAAAGTTTGTCGGCGCGCTTCTCATACCGAACTGCTTGCCCGCAAGATATATAGCATCCGCACCGAAATTCAGCGCATTATCAAAGCACTCCGCATCTCCCGCAGGAGAAAGAAGTTCTCCTCTGAACATTATTATCACCTTTTCTTTGAGAATATATAAAAATCATTCTAATTATACCATCTATTTTTTTATAATGCAATCTCACGTTTTTAGCGCGCTGAAATCAATTTCGCGCCAATTTCGCGCCGGCGAGTTACACGGGGGAAACCCTTCCTAAAACCGCTGAATTTTGATGCGTCTGTAAAAGAAAGTTTTTGCAAAGCACCGCAAATGCACCTTCTTCTACGGAACGTTCTGACGGATAAGCATGAAAGAACGCTATATTTCCAATAAAGAAAACTCTTCGTTTTTAGTTTCTTTTCATTTATACAATACGATAGCAATATTGTGTGTAAGCATCAAATATTCTCACTATAGTATGACGGTCGGTAAAAATACATAATTTTACATAAATATTTCAACAAATTTTCAATGAAATTTTGATAAAAAGGTTGCAATTTCATTCCGTTTTGTGTAAAATGTATATAGTAATTATTTATAGTAAATCAATTATGTATTTTAATGATCGAATATCAAAAAAAGTGAGGGAAAATAAATGTCAAACAGACTTTTTCAGGGTGTTATCCACCAGATGCGCGACACTATTGACCGTACCATAGGCGTAATTGATGAGACCTCAGTAGTAATAGCCTGCAGTGAGCTTGGCAAGATCGGCGAGGTGAACGAGCACATCACATCAGAGATGCTCACCTCTACCGCCCCGTTTGTACTCAACGGCTACACATACAGATCCTTCGGAAACAAGCCAAGAGGAGAGTACGCTGTCTTTGTTGCCGGCAACGACTATGCCGCACAAAAGTATGCCGCTATCCTTGCCATCTCTCTCGGAAGCATCAAGCAGTATTATGACGAAAAATACGACAGGGGCAACTTCATCAAGAATGTTATCCTCGACAACATCCTGCCGGGCGATATCTACCTCAAATCAAGAGAGCTGCGCTTCAACGCAGACGTTACGAGAGTATGCTTCCTTATAAAGATATCCACCAAGACAGATATCTCTGCTTACGATGTAATACAGAACCTCTTCCCCGACAAGTCAAAGGATTTTGTTATCAATATCAACGAAACAGATATCGCTCTTGTCAAGGAGATCAAGAACGACACCGATTCCAAAGATCTTGAAAAGCTGGCAAGCTCTATCGTTGACACACTCTCAGGCGAGTTCTATACTCACTGCGTCATCGGTATCGGCACACCTGTCACAGGCATAAAAGACCTTGCTCGTTCCTTCAAGGAAGCTCAGGTCGCTCTTGAAGTCGGCAAGGTATTCGACACCGAGAGGACGATAATCAGCTATGACAATCTTGGTATTGCAAGACTTGTATATCAGCTCCCGACCACTCTGTGCGATATGTTCCTCAAGGAAGTATTCAAGAGAGGCTCTATCGAATCTCTCGATCAGGAAACACTTTTCACCATACAGCGTTTCTTCGAGAATAACCTCAACGTGTCAGAAACCTCAAGAAAGCTCTTTGTACACAGAAATACTCTCGTTTACAGGCTTGAAAAGATAAAGAAGCTCACAGGTCTTGATCTGAGAGAGTTTGAAGACGCTATCGTATTCAAGGTAGCCCTCATGGTAAAGAAATATCTTTCTTCAAATCCGATAAAATACTGATAAAAAACAGCTTCCGTACCCACAAAAAGGTACGGAAGTTTTTTTATATGTCTATTGTTGATCCCGTGGAAATATATTTAAGGCGTTTCATATAATATTTCATAAACAAAAACGACTCGGTGCCTGTGCAGTGACAGGTGTAATAATCCGTATTATAGGAATCAAGAACCTTTGAGACAGCTTCAAGCTCCTTTCCGGGAGGAAGCATCGAAAGATGAAAGCCTCCTATCAGAACATCGGGTCTGAAATGCTCCTCAATGTTATTTATTCCCCTGTGCGAACAGCCGCTTATGAGAATGCGTTTTCCGTCCTCCTCAATAAGCAGATAATGCTCGTGCCGGAAGTCATCGGGAACAAACTCACCGTCAATGCATACATTCAGACCGAAAGAACCAAGGTCGAGTACAGTTTTCATTCCGGCTCCGGAATCAATCGTCAGACCGTCTGCAATATGCGTTATGCCATCTGTCAGCACTACCCTTTTGCTTTTCGACAGCCTGCGGTCAAGCCCGATGTATTTTTTTGTGCCGTTGTAGTAAGAACCGAAAGCGTATTTGCTAATGTATATCCTTGCTTTGTCGTTAAGCTCTAAAAATCTGAGAAGCCCGCCGCCGTGGTCGTAGTGTCCGTGTGAAAGCACTGCAATATCAGCATCTGCAATATTGACGCCAAGCTTCTTCGCATTTTCTGCAAAAAGGCCGGACTGTCCCGAATCAAAAAGCAGACGGTGCTTTTTTGTTTCGATGTACAGACTAAGCCCGTGTTCGGAACGAAGCTCGCCTGCGGATGTATTTTCCGCCAAAACCGTTATTTTCATAGCTCTCCTGCCCTTTCGTATTCTTATCACTCAGCTTTTAACAGAAATTTGGGGAAGCTAATTCTGTTAAGGCAACACCGCACAAAGACCGCCTAACGGCTTAGCACCACATCTGCTTGCACTTTTTCCGTCATCTTGCACAGAAATTCCTCGACATACGTCAGTATGCCTTCGAAATTTCTATGCAAGATGACGAAAAAATTGACGGCGCATCTGCGGCACTATCTTTGTGCGGTGTTGCCTTAAAAGCTTCCCCAAAAAATTACTTGCAAAGCCAGATATGACTGCTGAGCGGTTCAAGCTGGCTGCCGCCGCCGAAATCGTGGACGCCGCCTGTAACAAGGTCGTCAGCAAGGCCGTAGCCTGCATCGAAATGTGCGGTGTAGGGCTGTTCGTCTGCATTGATTGCAACAAACACACGCTGACCGTCAAAGTCACGCTGAATAATGCACTGCTTATTCGTGAGCACAGGCACCTTTATATCGCCGTAGCAGAGAGCCTTGCATTCACGGTGAGCCTTTGCAAGACGGCGTATATGCTCTGTAAGCTCATTTTCTTCAGGCTTTTCAAAGCTCGGACGAAGTGCGGGGTCGCCGTCCTTCTTATCAGCCTTTGCGCCCCATTCACTGCCGTAATAAACGCAGGGTATACCCGGCATACCGAAAAGCATTGTGTAAACAAGCGGAAGGTGTGCAGGGTTTGAAAGAATGCTTGCAATACGTGTAACATCGTGGTTATCGGCAAAGCAAAGCAGATGCATACCCTTGTACTGACACCACGGCTCAGGGCCGAATCTGTTTTTAAGAGAGTGGCATATCTCAAACATATTCATTGAATTGAAGCTTGAGAAAAGCCCCTTGTAGCATTCATAATTTGTTGCTGAATGCAGCATATCATTGTTTACCCAACGGGAATAGTCTCCGTGGAGAAGCTCGCCTATGAGGAAGAAGTCCTCCTTCAGACCGTTGGTAAAGCTGCGCAGCCTTTTAAGGAAGTCAAAGTCAAGACAATAAGCAACGTCAAGACGGATACCGTCAATGCCGAAATAATCCACCCAGAACTTAACAGCATTGAGTATATGGTCAACGACAGCCGGATTTTTAAGGTTGAGCTTTACAAGGTCATAGTGACCCTCCCAGCCTTCATACCAAAGGCCGTCATTGTAATGGCTGTTGCCGTCAAAATTGATGTGGAACCAATCCTTATAGGGCGAATCCCACTTTTTCTCACAGACATCACGGAACTGCGGGAAGCCTCTGCCGACGTGGTTGAACACACCGTCAAGCACGACCTTTATTCCCTTTTCATGCAGCTTGTCGCAAACAAGCCTGAAGTCCTCGTTTGTGCCGAGACGGGTATCTATCCTGCAATAATCTCTCGTGTTGTATCCGTGGGTATCTGACTCAAAAACCGGCGAGAAATAGACCGCATTGCAGCCAAGCTCAGCAATATGGTCAGCCCAGTCAATCACCTTTAGTATCCTATGCTCCTGCACACCGTCATTCTCAAATGGTGCTCCGCAGAATCCAAGCGGATAGATCTGATAGAATACTGCCTCGTATCCCCAATTTCCCATTTTCTATATTCTTCCTTTCATATACAGATTCGCTCCGCATTCCGGAACGAACGCCTGCTTTGCAGGCAAGTGCTATAAAAAGCACTGTAATATAATACATTATTTATGCAGATTTGTCAATAGTCACGAAAATCAACCACAGAAATCAATTCTGCTCCGGCAGGTTACACGGGGGAAAACCTTTTAACGTATGCCTGCGCAGTATGATATAAGCAGTCCCGCACCGATGAACGAAGGTCTGTCCTCAGTTTTCCGCTGCTGTTCAGTCTTTTTCATGCGCTCCGTCAGCAAAACAAAAGGACGCCTTTTTATGTAGACGTCCTTTTATGATTCAATCCGTTTCTTTTGGCGGGTTCTCGATAGCTTCTGTATGTATCGTAGTCTTGTCACCTTTAACGGCAACCACCTCGTGCTTCTGGTTCCTGAACACAAGCTTGAGGAAGATCGGGCAGAGTATCGAGGTTATTACGATAAGGAAGATAGTGGGAACAAGCGGATCTATTCCTGTGAGCGTCTTGCCGTCGTAGCAGATCAGGCTTTGTCCTGTTGCATATATCGCAAGCGCTACCTCACCTCTTGCTATCATACCGCAGCCGATAGTAAGCGATTCGCGGTTAGTGTATCTGAACGGCTTGGCCGCAAGAGCGCAGCCGCCGATCTTGCCTATTATTCCCAGCAGTACGAAAACGAGCGCAAAAACAAGCTCCGAGCTTTTGAAATTGCTGAAATCCGCGCTGATGCCGATATACGCAAAGAATATCGGCGTGAATATCATATACCCGCTGATAACGACCTTTCTGTCTACAAAAGAGGTATCTTTTAATCCGCTGAGCATAAGGCCTGCCATGTATGCGCCTGTTATTGCAGCAACGCCGAAAAGCTTTTCTGCAAAGAACGCATAAAAGAAGCACATTGCCAAAGCGAAAATACCTGTGCGGCGCTTATGCGGATATCTCTTTGTCATATACTTGAAGCATATCCTGAGCACAACGCCGAGACCTATCGTAAACACAAAAAATCCCGCAGCCTTCAGCAGTGTCATTCCAACGTCACCGCCGCCGCCAACAGCCGTAACTATACTGAGCAGGATTATGCCGAGAACATCGTCAATGATCGCGGCACTGAGCACTGTAGTGCCTACTTTGGTGTTCAGCTTGCCGAGCTCCTTCAATGTTTCAACGGTTATGCCGACACTTGTAGCCGAAAGGATCATGCCGACAAACAGGGCGTTCATGATTTTTTCCTGAGTAAGATCGCCGCCCATGAAAAGCATTGCCGCACCCGTACCGAGAGCCACCGGAACCAACACGCCCGCAAGCGCTACCACCGTTGCAGCAAAACCGCTGCTTTTCAGTTCATGAAAATCTGTTTCAAGTCCGCTTGAAAACAGTATGAACACAACGCCTATCTGCGAGAAGCTTTTCAGCACATCCATTTCTACAGGGCTCGGTGTAACAAGCCCTCTGAACGAGCCAAGACCAAGCTGACCGAAAATAGCCGGACCGATAAGAAGTCCTGCAATTATCATGCCGACGACCTGCGGCAGCCCGAATTTTCGCGTAACGATGCCGAACAGCTTTGTAAAAAGCAGTATCATCGCACAGTAATAAAGAATGTTTATCACTTCAAATTCCATAAATATCTCCTTGCGGCTATCTCCTTGCGGCGCTCCGCCGCCCCATTGACCGCTCCGCTCGTTTAAACCCGATCCGTTATGCTCATTCATCAGTCATTGCTGCACAAGAACATAGGCTAGCGTTTTTTCGGCAAAGCTTTTTTAGCAGAAACTATTTTACTCCTTGACCGTCTTTTTGTCAAGCCGCAAATACCGATCTGCCACAGAAATCAATTTCGATTCGCGCCGGCGAGTCACACGGGGGAAACCCTTTTCCGGCGGAAAAAGGGTTTCCCCCGGACCCCCTTCCTAAAACCGCTGAATTTGATATATTTGAGAGCAAAATACTACACAAAATTATTCTCTATTAAATCCCGACTTGCACACGGGTCATAAAACAGCCGCAATTATGCACAGTAAACCGATGAAAAACATCAAAATGACAT
>CADCKR010000035.1 GCA_902802105.1 uncultured Ruminococcus sp. | reverse complement strand
AAGATGACGGAAAAAGTGTACCCCAAGGGCACTTCCTTCGGGCGCAGCAGATGTGGTGCTAAGCCGTTAGGCGGTCTTTGTGCGGTGTTGCCTTAAATATATCTACCTCGTCAGTTCGTCAAGGTGCTTTTTATAGCCGCGGCGCACAGACGGATACATTATCAGGAACCTGACAGACTTATATATAAGCCTGAAAATATTCTTCCAGAGCTGAGATCTTTTCTGTACAGTAACAAAACCCTTATGTTTTGCTGTATCATAATGCAGCACACGGCGGTGCTTATAGAAATTCACGATACGGCAGCCGGCAAGGTCAGCCATTGAATAGCTGTCCTTGTCCCTGCGGTAAAACGCAGCAGGAATAAGATAGCCGTTCATTGAAAGAGCCTGTTTTTTCAGGTTTTCAGGCTCAGATACGGCAGTGTCATACTTTTCACGGTCAAAGCGCACTCCCTCCTGCGAAAACAGCTCGTCATCAGAAAGCAGCGGTCTGCATGAATCCATCAGCTCTTTATTAAGGGCTGCGGTATCGGTGTCCCTGAAATGCTTCCAGCCCTTCAGATAATCGTCATAGGCGCGGAAGATGATATCCGCAAGGAAGTAGCGCTGGAATACAGTCTGCTTCATAACGCTGAGGATAAGCTTGCGCACCTGAAACAAAGCGTAAGGCTTCTGGTCATTCACCGAAGTGAGAATAAGCTCGTTCCGCTTTATGTAATACTCCTGAAATCCGTCATA
This sequence comes from uncultured Ruminococcus sp., assembly GCA_902802105.1. Lineage (GTDB taxonomy): Bacteria > Bacillota > Clostridia > Oscillospirales > Acutalibacteraceae > UBA1213. The sequence continues at coordinate 35,110 of CADCKR010000035.1, read as the reverse complement.
TTTACCCTCGAAATCGTCATGCCATACTGCTATGCCTTCAGGAACTGCAATTTCCTCTGCACACCTGAGCGAATACTCAATGTCGTCCTCCTTGATGAAAAACTGCAGAGGATAGCCGTGTTCCTTCTGCCACGATGCAGGAAAACAATAGAACCACCACGCATTATAGTCCGGCCTTATATATTCCTTTTTCACTGTACCCGGAACAGCCGCAGGCAAAAACACATTCTCACGCAGCGTCATATCATCGCCGTTACCGATAGAGCAGAGATATTTTCCGTTCCATAATGCTCCGGCTTCATGGCACGTTACCCTGTCGCTGAGCATGAGCATCGTGCCGCCTACAGAAAGGCCGGCATATTCCGGTCTTCTCAGCCGCAGCAAAGAATATACGCGCAGCAGCATTTCACAGTCAAGCACAATATCGTCATCCATAAACAAAATATGCGTATATCCCCTGCCGCTGTTCACGGCTTCACGATAGCCCCGTGTAAATCCGCCGCTGCCGCCCGTATTGTCGTTTGGTATCAGTGAAGCAAAGCGGTTCTCCACAGCCGCCTTATCAAGCGTTCTTCCGTTGTCAACAATATAAATGTGAATGCTGTTTTCACTAAAGACAGTGCTTTTTTCAAGGTAAGAGCTTATTTCTCTATGGTTATGCAAAAGGAATTTTTCGCGCCGGAATGTACATATAACGGCCGCGATACTTACCCTATTCAAATCATCGTTTCCGGCAAGAAACTCTCCCCCGTACAAAACGCCCTTTTCTGAGGTGAGCGTAAAATAAACGTGCGAAAAGCTGCTGCCGATAACGTCTGTCAGGTCGGTGATATACTCAGCAGTAATGTCTGCGCTGCCGATGTTCTTTTCGGCAATAAGCTCTTCTCTTATGCTGCCATCGGTCTGTTTCACGCCATAAATACGCATAACAAATAAACCGCAGACCTTCAATCTCAGACAAAGTGACGAAAGCTTGCAGTATTTGTTCAGGCGGTCAAGCGGAAGTGAATTGAAATAAGTATCAAACGAAGCTGTGCCGCTGATATTCAGCTTTTGAAGCTCATCGCAGTAATCAACGGAGCCGTATCCTGTACGGAAATACAGCTCCGTTTTCTCACATATTTCCCTGCGCGGAAAGATGATACTGCGAAGAACGGTCAGGGAATTATTCATTGAACGTCCTCCGAAACCAATCAATGGCAAACTGCCTATTGTACGGAGCCGACAGGCTCCCTGTGTCATAGGCGCTGATTATTTCATGCGCCGAATTCCTCATCGACAGCAGCAAGGGCAACGTCGATAACCTTATCCATGTCGTAATACTTATAGTGACCAAGACGGCCGCCGAAAATAACATCAGGAGTTGCATCGGCAAGCTTCTTGTACTCCTCATACAGATTGTTGTTCTTCTCGTTGTTGACAGGATAGTACGGCTCTACGCCGGGCTTCCACTCAGAGGAATACTCTCTTGAAATAACCGTCTTGGGCTGTGTGCCGAATTCAAAGTGCTTGTGCTCGATTATTCTTGTATAGGGGACCTCTCTCTCGGTGTAGTTGACTACAGCGTTGCCCTGATAGTTGTCGGTGTCAAGCACCTCTGTTTCAAAGCGGACTGAACGGTATTCAAGCACACCAAGCTTGTAATCGAAGAAACGGTCTATCTGACCTGTGAATACGGTTTTCTTCACCTTGTCGGCATTGTCCTTTATCCAGTCGAAATAGTCTGTATTTGTCAGCACCTCGATGCCCTCGAGCATTTTCTCGACAATAGCTGTATAGCCGCCGATCGGAATGCCCTGATATCTTGCATTGAAGTAGTTGTTGTCGTATGTAAAGCGCAGAGGAAGTCTCTTGATGATGAATGCAGGAAGCTCTGTGCATGAACGTCCCCACTGCTTTTCGGTGTATCCCTTTACAAGCTTTTCGTAAACGTCACGGCCTGCAAGGCTGAGAGCCTGCTCCTCAAGGTTCTGCGGGTCTTTTATGTTCAGGTCAGCTATCTGGTCTGCAATTATCTTCTTTGCCTCAGCGGGAGTCTTGATATTCCACATACGGCTGAAAGTGTTCATATTGAACGGGAGATTATAAAGCTCATCCTTGTATACAGCGATAGGTGAGTTGATATAGTTGTTGAATTCAGCAAACTGATTAATGTAATCCCATACCTTCTTGTCGTTTGTATGGAAGATGTGTGCGCCGTACTTGTGGACATTGATGCCCTCTACCTTTTCACAGTAGATGTTGCCTGCGATGTGGTCTCTCTTGTCGATAACAAGCACCTTCTTGCCTCTTTTGTTTGCCTCATAGGCAAAGATCGAACCGAAAAGACCTGCGCCAACTACAAGATAATCGTACATATTTTTTACACTCCTTAATTTATTTGCAAAGCTCCGGTCAGCGCCGGATGCACTGCTTTCTGATCAATAACGATGCATTCACCGTTTTATGCGCCTGAGCACGCCTCTCCTGCGTGAGCCCGGAGGACAAAGCCTGTAAAGGCTCTTGCTGAACGAAAGGTTTTTCGCCGTAACGCCGCCCACCGATGCAAAATGTGCTCTCGGCAGTTCAGCCCAGGGAATTTCCGTTTTGCTTTTCAGGTAGGTCATATACACCCCGAAAAGCCTTTCCGCAAGCTTGCCCTGTTCTCTGGGATAGAAGAATTTTTCGGGCTTACGCTTGTCGTATTCAAAGAGAATATTGAAGAGCCACTCGCTGTATGAGCAGAAAAGCTCTCTTTCCATAACGAACATATTGCAGAAATAGGAATAGCTTTGTGAAAGATACTGCCTTATGCTTTCTGAAAACTCCGGATAAAGATCGTCTGTAACACTGCAAAGCAGCGCAAGATCGTCATAGTTCCTGCGGTCGTTTTTGTCGTAATACCTCGACACCGGCTGATAGATATTCTCGCTCAGCGGCGCAATAACGCGATATTTTTTCATCAGTGAGCTGACAGTTTTATGATCTGTTTTCAGCCGCCTGAGAGTTTCCGCGTCCGGCTCGTCAAAGATACGGTAGGTTTTTTTTGAGCGCCGGTTATTATCGTATGCATAGGGTGAGGCATCCGAGAAGTCAAAATATCTTCTCTGGTGCATAATGCCGCCAAAGTCGAAGGAGCAGTTTTTCCAGGCCCAATACTGTACAGTAAGCTCGCAGTACTGCGGATTCAGCCTGGAGATATTATCTCCCGCATCATCACATAATTCAAGCTTCGGATCGTCATTATCATAGAGTGCCGCGCCTGCCGAAACAGGAGCAAGTATATCGCCGCCGATGTCAGTATCACTTTTAAAAACGCTGATAAAAAGCTTTATCTTATTCATATTCCTATCACTTCAGGCAACACCGCACAAAGACCGCCTAACGGCTTAGCACCACATCTGCGGCACTATCTTTGTGCGGTATTGCCTTTATTTCCGCTGTTTTATTCCTGCCGCTTTTAATTGTAACACATTTTACATCACATTGCAACCTCGACACGCCGTTTAAACTGAAACTTCCTTATTTTGTCAGGCTCCAATACACTCCGCCGCTGCTTTTGCAGCCGCAAAGCCTGCACCGCAGACTACAGATCAGTATCAGCACCCGACTTCTGGGCTTTTATGACCTTCAGGCGGGAAAATTCCTCCCTCTCCTTTTCTTCGAGGGCATCGGAAATAAACTTCACCGTTTCTTCAAATTTTGGTATCATAATATTTTTGAGTGCGTTTGCCCTCTTCTGAGTCTTTTTTATAGAATCGGCAAGACGGTAAACACTGTTTTCGATCTCCGCCAGGTGTGCGGTGAGCCGCTTTACCTCTCTGAAGCATACGTATGCTTCGTCAAAGGCGGAGTTTGTCACGCCAAGACCATAGAACAGAGATCTTTCGTTTTCGCTTTCGTCGATCGTCACAATGGGTATCTCAACGCCCATGACACTGCGGTAGCTGAGCTGCAATGAATTATCCTCCGGCACCGACTTCGCTATCGCGTCTATATAGCCCATAGTGATGTTGGCTCTTTGCAGTGCAAGATAAGCCTTGCTGTAGGTAAGGTCTATTCTGGACTGTATCTCAGTGGCTTTGTCGATAAGTGTCATCATCTCTCTTACGAGAATATTGCGCTTTTTGTCAAGCAGTTCATAGCCCGTCCTCGCAAGCGAAAGCGACTTCTTCGAGGCGATAAGGTTTCCTTTGGTCGGCACTGCCTGAACAGCCATTTATATCACTCCTTGCTGTAATACTTGTCCTTTTTACACTCGCTTTGTTCTGCTCATCAGGCGTCATCGTCATCGCCGCTGTCTGCGCTGTTATCGGATGCAAAGGTACGGAAATTCAGGCTGTCCTTGTCCTCAATGTAATACTTGTCAAGCAGTGCATCGTCAACACGGTCAAGCTCTGTACGCGGCAGAGTTGAAAGCAGCTTCCAGCCAAGATCAAGGCTCTGCTCAACTGTCCTGTTATCGTGGAAGCCCTGATTTACAAAATACTGCTCAAACAGCTTGCCGAATTCCATATACTTTTTGTCTACAGGAGAAAGCTCCTCCTCACCGATTACCGATGCAAGTGATCTTGCGTCCTGCACTCTTGCATAGGATGCAAAAAGCTGATTTGCAAGAGGCTGATGGTCAGCCCTTGTGTAGCCTGCACCGATGCCGTCCTTCATAAGACGTGAAAGCGAAGGCAGTACAGATACAGGAGGATAAATTCCGGCACCCTCAAGCTGCCTGTCAAGAACTATCTGACCTTCGGTGATGTAGCCTGTCAGGTCGGGCACAGGGTGAGTAATGTCATCATTGGGCATTGTCAGTATCGGTATCTGCGTTACTGAGCCGCTGCTGCCCTTTATCATTCCCGCACGTTCATAAAGTGATGCAAGGTCTGAATAAAGATAGCCGGGGAAGCCCTTTCTGCCCGGTATCTCACCCTTTGAGGACGAGAACTCACGCAGAGCCTCGGCGTAAGAGGTCATATCCGTCATAATAACAAGAACGTGCATATTGCATTCAAACGCAAGATACTCTGCGGCCGTCAGGGCGCATCTCGGGGTAAGTGTCCTCTCGATGATAGGATCGTTTGCAAGGTTGAGGAACATTACCACTCGTGAAAGAACTCCGCTTTCGTCAAAGCTTCTGCGGAAGTAATCGGCAACATCGTTTTTAACGCCCATAGCCGCAAAGACGATGCCGAACTTGTTTTCGCCGTCAGCATCTGCGATCTTTGCCTGCCTTACGATCTGAACGGCAAGCTCGTTGTGCTTCATGCCGGAGCCCGAAAAGATGGGCAGCTTCTGACCGCGGATAAGTGTCATAAGCGTGTCAATGGTAGAGATACCGGTGTTTATATAGTTTCTCGGATAAACACGTGAGACCGGATTCATAGGGGTACCGTTTACGTTTGCCCTTTTTACAGGGTAAATTTCTCCCAGACCGTCAATAGGTCTGCCGGCGCCGCTGAAAACACGTCCCATGATCTCCGGCGAAAGTGCAAGCTCCATAGGTCTTGCCATAAGACGTGTGCGGGTGTTGTCAAGTGAGATGGACTTTGTGCCCTCGAATACCTGCACGACTATCCTTTTGCCGTCTATCTGAACTATCCTGCCGTGACGGTAAGAGCCGTTTTCAAGCCGGATATCGACCATTTCCTCAAAGGAGGCATTCTCAACGCCGTCAAGCACGATAAGGGAACCGTTTATCTCTTTTACACCGACATAATCAAGAATCATACATTTCACTTCCAATTCATACAATTTACCGCTCAGGGAGCAAGTGAAGCCAGAGCGGAGTCTATGTCTGAGATAAGGGTATCGAATAGCTCAGGCTTTGAGTTGGGTATGTCGTACTTCATTTTTGCAAGACGCTCAAACAGTCCAAGCTCCATAATGCGTGAGATAGGAATGGCTGCTGCGATTATCTTGCGTGAGCGTGAATACATATGAAGTATAGCCTTCATCATAAGCTTCTGCTTTTCAAGCGGAACGAAGGTGTCGTCTGCGTGGAAAGCGTTCTGCTGCAGGAAACCTACACGGATCGCCTTGGCTGTTTCTATGACGAGCTTCTGATCGTCAGGAAGAACATCCGAACCGATGAGCTTGACTATCTCCATAAGTGAGCTTTCCTCGTGAAGGATAGCCGTTATCTTGTTTCTGTATTTGATGAAATCAGAGCCAAGGTTCTTGCGGAACCAAGGGTCAAGATCGGTAAAATACTCGCTGTAGCTGTTCATCCAGTTGATAGCGGGATAGTGACGGGCGTATGCAAGCGATTTGTCAAGAGCCCAGAAGCAGCGTGTAAAGCGCTTGGTGTTCTGCGTAACAGGCTCGGAGAAATCCGAACCCTGCGGAGATACTGCGCCGATTATCGTAACAGATCCTTCTGTACCGCAAAGAGTGTTTACACGTCCTGCTCTCTCATAGAACTCTGAAAGACGTGAGGGAAGATATGCCGGAAAGCCTTCTTCGGCCGGCATCTCCTCAAGACGTCCGGATATCTCACGCAGAGCCTCTGCCCATCGTGAGGTCGAATCCGCCATGATAGCCACATGATAGCCCATGTCGCGGTAATATTCCGCAAGGGTAAGGCCTGTATAGATAGACGCTTCACGCGCCGCAACAGGCATATTTGAGGTATTTGCGATAAGCACTGTCCTGTCGGTCATCGGTCTGCCCGATTTCGGGTCGATAAGCTCGGAGAACTCATCAAGCACCTGGCTCATCTCGTTGCCGCGTTCGCCGCAGCCTACGTAAACGATTATATCGGCATCGCACCACTTTGCAAGCTGGTGCTGAGTCATTGTCTTGCCTGTGCCGAAGCCGCCGGGTATTGCCGCAGTGCCGCCCTTTGATATCGGGAACATCGTATCTATGACACGCTGTCCGGTAATGAGCGGGACAGTCGCCGGCAGTCTGCTTTCACACGGACGTGCGCTTCTGATGGGCCATTTCTGGCAGAGAGTAAGCTCGTGTTCATTGCCGCTGTCATCCTTTACGGTAACGACAGTATCCATAAGCTTGTATTTGCCGTTGGGAGCAGTCTTTATCACTGTGCCGCTGATATCCGGCGGCACAAGAAAACGGTGCTCGATTATTGCCGTTTCAGGGCAGACAGCGTATATCATACCGCCCTTGAGCTTGTCGCCCTTCTTTACCCTGAGAGTAACATCCCATTCCTTATCGGTATCGAGAGACGACACAGCCGCGCCCCTTGAAATAAAGGAGCCGCTTGTCTGCTCGATTGCTTTGAGCGGACGCTCGATGCCGTCGAATATATTGTCGATTATGCCCGGACCGAGAAGGACGTTCATCGGAGCGCCTGTACCGGTTATCGGGTCGCCGGGTCTAAGTCCCGTTGTTTCTTCATAAACCTGGACCGTAGTGAATTTGTCGTTTATGCCGATGATCTCGCCCACAAGACGCTCCTCGCCGACATAGACCATTTCCATCATGGAAAAGCTCCGGGTATTCCTGACGGTAACAACAGGACCGTTTATTCCATAAATAACGTCTTTAGCTGCCATTTATCAAATCATTCCTCTTATGAGAGCCTCAGTCCTCAGCGCACCTGCATCAGAGGGCACGCCCCTGATGAACAGTGCGGGATGACGGCTCCGATCATTTTTCAACAACGGTCAGACCCGAATGCTCATAGAACCATTCACGCTGATAAGCAAGCTTTGTGTCAAGCGTTTCATCAGCAACAAGTCCCATGCTCCGGCTCAATCCCGTGATACCGCCTATTTTTATGCTGTCAGACGCAGCGACCTCGCATTTTCTTCCGAAAGAAGCCTTCAGGGAATCTGTAAATCTGAGGTCACGCTCCCTGACATAGAGGACAACATCCTCATTTTTCAGCACGCTGCTGATATTTTTTGCGCTCTCAGAGAGCATTGCGCTGTATTTGTCTGTATCGGTGAATTCAACGAGCTTTTTTCTTGCTTTTTCAAAAACCTCGTTTTCGATCTCTTTGCGCCGCTCAAATATTCTTTTGCGGCTGTCGGCCTCAGCCTTCGAGAGATTGCCGGATATCTCATTGTTGATATCCGCCATTTCCTTCTGCACAAGGTCATAAGCTTCCTTCAAGCCTTCTTCCTCGGCATTGTTCAGCTCTCTTTCCTGAAATTCCTCGGCCTCAGTCCTGAGCTTTCCGCGCTGTTCTTCTGCATATTTTTCTATTGCTTTAAGAAAATTATCTGTTTTGCTGACCGTATCGGGCATGATATCACCTCCGTACAGTATAGTATGTTATGCTTTATGCGGATCATCTCCGCGCATCAGAATATCCTGTCCGCCGGGCAAGACCTCTTAGCGGTCTTTTTCCTGCCGGCGAACAGGTATGATCAAATTTTAACGCCGATAGCTTCTCTTACATAGCGTGTGATCGAATCCTTGGCACGGCCGCTGCCGTGTCTGTCGGGGATCTCAACTATCAGCGGCTGTTTTCTTTTGAGCTTAAGGTCATACACAAGCTCAGGACAAAGGCTTACAAGTCTTTCTGTCATAAGGATAACCGCAACGTCCTCCATATCCATAGCCTTTTCAAGAGCTTCTCTTACCTCGCTGTCCTCATGCACGACAACGCCGTCTATGCCGGCAAGATGCATTCCCATCAGCGTATCCACGTTATCGCTTATAAGATAAAACTTCATTGATTATCCCCTCATTGTCAGTCGGTCGGTATCGCCGCTTTCTGCTATTCCGGCAGCGGAACTGTCAGGAAAGCAGAACAAATAAAGTTAATAAATGTGTATTGGCTGAATAATTGCAAAGAGAGGTCATAGATCAGACTTTGCTGATGATGAGTATGGAAACGAGAAGTCCGTAAAGGGCAACACCTTCACCGAGCGCAACGAAGATAAGCGCTTTACCAAAAGCCTTGGGATCCTCGCTTGTTGCGCCGATAGCCGCAGGCGCTGCGTTGCCTACAGCGATGCCGCCGCCGATGCCCGAAATGCCTGTTGCCAGGGCTGCGCCGAGCATTGCCATACCAAAGGCCATACCGTCCTTGGGAGCAGCTGCGGCTGCTTCTGCTGCTGCGGCCGCATCACCGCCGGCTGCAAATGCTGTGACAGCTGCGGCTGTCAGGCAAAATGCGCCGACTGCCGCAAATGAGGCTATCTGGGAAAGGACTGCTCTTTTTCTTGTATGTCTGCCTGTTGTAACGGTTTTATACGCATAAGCAACAGAGCCGACAAGGAATAAAACGGGTACTGCCAACAAAATATAATCCAAAATAACCATAGTATTGAACCTCCGATAAATCAATCTTGATCTTACTTTGATCTTCTTGCCACAACAGGCACGAATGGACGGCCTTCACCGATGTAGAAGCGGCTGAATATCTCATAGTAATCAAGTCTGAGCACCTGGATCGCTACAAGCAGCGCTTCAAGCGCCATTACGATACCGTTGCCGATTATGAGTATAATCGTATATCCGACAACGCCGCCGACCATCTCTGCAAGGGTAAACACCACGAGCATCATACCTGCATGAACAAGAATGTATGCGCCGACACGCAGGAAAGACATGGTGTTGGTAACATAGCTCAGGCACATTTCAAACAGCTCAAAGAAGCTCTGTGTGCAGTATTCGCCCCAGCTGCCGGGCTGCCAGTTCTTTTTTTTCTTGCACAGCTTGCCGAGCGGCTCCCTGAGAAACATGAGTATCAGCGGGATAACGATAAGGCAGATTATATAGGCGATGTTCATGACTTCAATGCCTAAAAGCATCTGACATACAAGACCTGCCACAAGCGAAATATAGAACACAAAGCCCGCGACTCCGTTTGCTCCGAAGAAGGCGCTCTCATAGTCGCGCCGCTTCAGCGAGGAAACGATATTCACTATCATTGCTAAGGCTATTGTAACAATGCCTATGGCGACAGAACCGTAGATTATCAGGTTTATGCTTTCGGGCTTCATCACCTCGATAAGCTTGCCCGGTGTGCCGAAAAGCTTCTGGTGTACCGGCGTGAGAAGCTCCTCAAATCCAAAGACCGAGCCGTAGAGGAAGCCAAAGACCATACCCATTATCCCGCAGGGAACAAGTATGCGCCCGATCTCCATTTTTTTGAACTTATACATAAGCGCGCCCACAAGAGCGACTATAAATCCCTGTCCGACATCACCGAACATGATGCCGAAAAACAGTGTGTAGGTAAAGGCTACAAATGCTGTGGGGTCTACCTCATTGTTACACGGCAGACCGTACATTTTTACATAGAATTCATACCGTCTTATAAAAGGCGGGTTTTTCATTATGACAGGAGGCTTGACACTGCGGATATCCTTTGAATCTGTCACTGAATATTCCACGCTTTTAATGCTGTCAAGCTTTTCGGTAAGCTCCTTTTCCTTTTCGGCGGGTATCCAGCCTGCAAGTATAAAGCTTTTGTGATATCTGTAGGCAAAGCGCTTTATCTCGTTGTAGGAATCAAGCTCTTCAAGCTTGGTGTAGCATTCCTGACATTTCTGCTTTTCATCCTTCCAGAAAGAATCGTTTACGCTTTTTGTCTCATTGAGCTTTTCCTGAAGCTCGCTCTGCTTTGCCTGTAATGTTCTGAGGTAGTCGTCAGGCTTTCCTGCGATCGCAGGAACCTCCAGCGACTCAAAGAACAGGGATGAAAATATCCTGTCAATCTCGTCCTTCTGTTCGGGGATAGTGAAGTATGCGCCCCAGTAATGCGTATCGTCATTTGTAAAGGGGAAGAATATCGCATAGTGGTTCGATGAATACTCCGAAAGCTTTTCATAGCTTTCCTTTGGCAGTCTGCCGAAGTTAGGCGTGATATATTTGCAGCCTGATATCTCCGAAAAGTCGATATCGCAGCCTGTAAAGTGCTCCACCTGTTCAATGGAACGCCTGCATTCATCAAGCTCCTGTTCGATAAACAGCTTTTTGCTTATCATATCCTCCGTTTTGTTAACGAATGTCTTTACATAATCAAGTACATCGCTTTCTGTGAGGGCGGAGCCTGCGTTATCCGCATAATCAAGTGTAAAGCCCGCAAGCTCACAGGCGTTTCTGAGCTGCTGTATCGGCTGGGTGTAAGGGTTCTTGTCATTCAGCGGCACAAAATTCTTTGTGTCGGAGTAGAAGGACATTGCATCGTCCGGCTGAAACGCACAGGAATCGCCGCATATCCTTACGACCTCGTCAAGCTCAGGCATCAAGCCGATGATACTGATTGCCTTGACCGGTTTTACAGACAAAGTATCACCTCCTTTGTTTTTATCTTACGGGAAGCTTTTGCTTCTCATCAGGAGACAATCCGTAGCGGGTCGCCTCGATAAGGTTGATAATGTTGCGCACCTCTATCTGTTTGAGATAGATGTATGAGATCATAACGATCGTAGGGTTCGGGGACAGTCTCAGATGATGCCTGCAGTACGAATTGATAAGCGCGTAGGATATCTGCGTGTTATCGTAGTATTGCAGCTTGGAGAGCGGCCCTCCGAGGTAGGTAGAGCGCGCAAGCTCATACACGTCGCGGAAGTCATCGGCATTGCAAAGCTCTTCTATGACCTTGCGTGAAAGCTTGCCATAGGGGATCAGCATTGATTTGACCGATTCGCTGTCGAGAGCGTGATATTTTTTGAGCCTGAGTATACGCTCAAGGTTTTCAAAGTCAAACACAGAGTTGAAAAGGTCTTTCAGTTCTTTTTGTTCGGCTTTGTTTTTCATTTTCGGGATCGCCTCCATAGCCATGCTGTAGTTTTTGTTGTTGAGCGCGATCTCGATCTCTGCTATCTTTAGTGCTTCGCCTTCTTTTGGTCTGAACGGCAGCAGCACCTGATAGTATTTTGTGCGCTGGACCACACTGAGCAGATCATCATAGGATCTTACAGCAGCGAGGCTTCTGAAGCTGATGGGAGTGAACTTGTCAAGGGAAAGCGGCATTGACAGTGCGTACTCCTCGGGTTTGCCGATATTCAGCATCATAAGGAACCTGACTATCTGTTCGATATCAAGCTTTGACGTCACAAAATCAGTCACAGCCAAAGCGTTGTCCGATGTATATCTTGAAAGAGCGAAAATATCAAGATAGACCTCCTGACGCAGCAGAGGCTCGAGCTGACCTCGGTGAGTTTCTGTTTCGTTCAGTCCGGTCAGTGCCCTTGAATAGCAGGTATGGGCTTTGAGGTATGATGCCACCTCTGAAACGCTCCTGCAATCCACAAGCTGTCTGTAATCCTGTTCCTTCAGGCATTTCCCGTACATTGCGCGGGATTTGGCAAGGACGGCATTACAGGATTTTGAAGACATATTCTTTCACAGCTCCTTTCATGCGCCGTATAATTATGCAGCAAAGCGTGATGACCGCTTTTTTATGATGTGACGGTGCACAAGTTCCGCCTGCTGCCTTCGCAAACGGCTAAACAGCGTTATTCCCCGACCACACGGGCAACTATTTCATCTACCCATTTATCGCCGTCGCGGGCATATACGCTTTCAAGTCTTTGGATAACTGCGCTGTCACGCTCCTCGATTTGTCTGAGAGCTGCGTCAGCTTTTTTCTGAGCGGTCTGGCGGTTCATTGCGACTCTTTTTTTAGCTCTTTCGAGGTAATCATTTTTCATATTTTCACGCTTGGCTATTACCTCATTCTCAAAATCAAGCTTTTTCTGCTGAGCCTGAGCCGTCATATCGCGGGCTTTTTTGTCCATTTCGACAATTTTAGCTATCATATCTTCCAAGGATAAAACACCCCCTTATAAACACAAAGGCATAGAGAAGAAAAGGCAGACCTGTTCTTTTCTATACCTGCTTTCCGTATCTTATTATACTCCCTGACGTTTACATTTACAAGAGACAAAAGCAAAAATTTGACAAAACACGCAGTACCCGCACTGCCCTATCCCACGGAGCTCAATTTTGCGCAGTCAAGTTACACGGCGGAAACCCTTTTCCGGCGGAGCGCTTTCCCAAGACCTCCGGATCTCGATGCATTTGTGAACAGAGTGCCGCAGAAAATCCATTCTCTGACAGAGCTTTGTGATGCTGCCTGATGCAAGATTTTAAAAGCAGAAGAAGGTGCATCAGCGGTTTTTTTAATCATTTCAATAATGCAAATTATGTGACTAAAGTTGATCATCTGTGTTCAGAACGGCACACTTTTAATTTTCTTTTAAAGAAAGTTGATTTCCGTGAAAAATGCCCTTGACATCGAGATTTTAAGGAATTATAATATTATCCGAATATCAATAGTTAGTATAGTAATGATGCCGGATCCCCTATGCGGAAACAGCACCGACCCCAAAAGTGCTGTAGGGAAAACGACATAATAAATGAGCTGACAGAAGGGGTTAGATACTATGATGCTTTTTAATTCTCGTGAGATCGGATACCGATATCCCACAGGCGCCATAAAGCTTGGCACAAACGTGCATTTCAGGATAATCCTGCCGAGAGACCTCGGATGCTCCGGTGCAGTGCTGGCCGTGAAGGATGACAGATACGGCGATACCCTCGTAAACGGTATGTTCTGGGCGGGTATGGTCGGCGATGACCACGAGGTATGGGAATGCGACCTTAAACTCGACAGAGTGGGACTTTATTGGTACCATTTCGGTATGGACACAAGGTATGGCCGCCGCTTTATAATGAAAGGCTTCGGCGGCGAAGGATATCTCGCGCTGAGCGAAAACGAACCTCGCTTTCAGCTAACCTGCTATGAGAAGGACTTCAAAACTCCCGACTGGCTGCCCGGCGGCATTATGTATCAGATATTTCCCGACAGGTTCTGTTTTTCGGGAGAAAAGAAAAAGGGCGTGTATCCCGATAAGAAAATACAGACCGATTGGAACAGGATACCCGACTGGCGCCCGAACAAGTTCGGCATGATAACCAACTCCGATTTCTTTCAGGGCGACCTTAAAGGCATTACAATGAAGCTGCCGTATCTTGCAGAGCTCGGTGTTACCTGCATTTACCTGAACCCGATATTTGAGGCCTATTCAAACCACCGCTACGATACCGGCGACTATGAGAAGATCGACCCGATACTCGGTACCGAGGATGATTTTCGTGAAATGTGCAGTGAAGCCAAAAAGTTAGGCATCCGCATAATAAATGACGGCGTTTTCAGCCACACGGGAAGCGACAGCAAGTATTTTAACCGTGAACACAGATACAGCGGCGACGGTGCATATAATTCAAAGGAATCCCCATATTATACATGGTATAAATTTATAGAATGGCCTAACATATATAACTCGTGGTGGGGCTTTGACACTCTGCCCGAGGTCGAGGAGCTTTCCAATTCATTCAATGAGTATATCAACGGCGAAAACGGAATTATCCGCAAATGGATACGCAACGGCAACAGCGGCTGGCGTCTTGATGTAGCTGACGAGCTGCCGGATGAATTTATTGAGTATATCCGTGAAGCCGTCAAGAGTGAAGACCCCGATGCGCTCCTTCTCGGTGAGGTCTGGGAGGACGCCTCCAACAAGGAAAGCTACGGTTCGCGCAGACGCTTCCTTTACGGAAAGGAGCTTGACAGCGTAATGAATTATCCGTTCAGGGATGCAATACTGGGCTTTCTTGACTGCGGTGACGGCCGCGATATGATCGAGATCATACTCAATGTCGTTGAGAATTATCCCCGTCCTGTTCTCAGGTCGCTGATGAATCTGCTCGGAACGCACGATACCGAGCGTGTCATAACACTGCTTGCAGGCGAAAGACAGCACGGACGCGGCAGAGAATGGCAGGCAAACACAAAGCTCAGCCCTGAACAAAGAAAATACGGCCTTATGAAGATGAGAGTAGCAAGCGGCATACTTTATACCCTGCCCGGAGTACCCTGCATATACTACGGTGACGAGGCAGGCGTTGAGGGCTACAAAGACCCGTTCAACAGAGCCACCTTCCCCTGGGGCAAAGAGGACAAGGAGCTTCTTGCCTGGTACAAGGCGCTCGGAAAGATGCGTCACGAGTGCAAATGTCTTTATGACGGCGACTTCTTTAATTTTGGTTCAACAGGCAGAACGATGGGTTATATCCGCCGCTGCAAGGAGGAGCAGCTTCTTTGCGTATTCAATGCAGCGGATCATGAGATAAAGTTTTATGTTCCCGAGGAATTTGAAGGCGGAAAGACCTTCATGGGCACAGTGCTTGAAGGCCGTGAAATGACCTTAGCGCCGTTCTCATGCGGATTTGTACTGACAGACCGAGTGCCGGAGGACTTTTTGAAGATCACGGACGAGGTCATTCCGGACGAGGAAGAAGAAGGCGAAGAAGGCGAAGAAGGCAAAGAAGGCGAAGAAGCAGATAACGCAGAGCTTACCGCGCAGTCAGAAGAAAGCGTTGTTCCTCCCGGCGCCGAGATCGACCCCGACCCCGAATTCCAAGACATCATCGTCACCGATTGATCTGCACCGGCTCCGGCGCAGAGCCTGCGCTCCCCTGTCCGCTCCGGCGGCAAGCTGCCGCACCCCTGTCCGCTCCGCTCGTTTACACTCGCTTTGTTCTGCTCATTCTGCAGATAGTCCCGTAGAAGCTGGTGCATTCGCGGTGCTTTGCAAAAACTTTTTTGACTGACGCTGGTTTACTCCACACTCCACACTCCTAACTAATTTTCCGGCGGCTCGCCGGTCTTCCGAAAAGCGTTTGTTTAACAAAACCCCACCGACCTTTTATAAACGAAAAGGTCAGCGGGGTTTTGCGGTTTTGTATGGGTTTATGCTTCTGAGAGCGCGTGGACCTCTTTCCTGTCACGGAAAAGCAGAGAAATGCACCAGATCGCAGACAGTGCGACAAGAGTGTAGATGATCCTGCTTACTACTCCTGTCTGACCGCCGCATATCCATGCAACTAAATCGAACTGGAAAATTCCTATCGAACCCCAGTTGAGTCCGCCTATGATCAGCAGGATAAGGGCTATTCTGTCGAGCATAACTTTCGACCTCCATCTGATGTTTACCTTTTCACCCGTACAGAAGGCCGTATACGCTTATCCTGCGGCTTCGTCCTCCTGCGCAGATGCTCCTTGGCCTGCGGCGATAATGTATTGCAGATACGCTCACATGAACCATCGGATATGTATAGTTTGAGCTTTTGAGGGAATTTTATTCATAGATACACCGAACATTTTTTAAGTGCTTTTCTGGCAAGACGAATATGCTTGTAAACCGTTGTGGGTTTCAGCCCCATCATAGCTGCAATATCCTCAACGTGCATCCTGTCAAAGTAATAGCGGTAAATGCACGTTCTCTGACGCTCTGTCAGTTCATTTTTTATGGCTATGCGCAAAAACGCTTCCATTCTTTTGCGCTTTTCACTTTTGCTCGTATTTTCACTTCCGCTGCTGTATTTAAGGAACGATCCGTATTCACACAGGCTGTCGGTCAGCGAAAGTTTCTTTCTGCGGCTTTTTATAATATCTTTCATTATATCTCACCCTTTCTTTTGCGGAGAATATTTGCCACCCTTACACATTCCGCGTACATTGAATGCATGGTGTTTATGCGAAAATCAAGCTCCGGCAGCTCATGCGGCGGCACACTGCCAAGCTGACTTTTCAGCGCTTTTATTTTTTCTTTCAATATCCGCGCACTGTCCATATACTGATCTGCCCACTCTGAAAACGTCATATTCTGCCTCTCTTTCTACACAGTTCGTGTAATCAATTGTTAAAAAAATTCAGTCTGTTTCCGGCGGATCATGTCAGGCTCCGGGGAAATTTCACCTGCGATCAGCCGGAATGTGACCTCTTTAAGTCTTATTATAACGCAGTTTCAGAAAAAATCAACAGAAAATACAAACAAATATTCGATAGTCCAATAAAACGAACAAATATTCTATTTTTATAAAAAGCTGCAAAAAGCCACTTGAAATTACACTAAATGTGTGGTATAATGCAGGCAGATATAATTAATGTGCAATGCAGACAGAAACGGCATCCGGAGGGATCATTATGTCATTGGGAAGTAAAATAAGACAGCTGAGAAAGCAGGCCGGACTTACACAGTCGGAGCTTGCAGCAAAGCTTGGGATATCTCCGTCGGCAGTGGGAATGTATGAGCAGGACAGACGCGAACCTGACAGCAGGATACTTTCAAAGCTCTGCGGTATTTTCGGCGTAAGAGGAGATCATTTTATCATGTCGGACAAAGCATCTCCGGACGGCAGCATCGAGGTATCCGAGGTCTTCGACGAGTTCACAAAACGTCTTACAACAGAAGAAGGCCTTATGTTTGACGGAGTGCCGCTCAACAATGAGGACAGAATGAAAATAATAGACGCCATAAAGGTAGTTGCTGCCATTGCAAAGCAGCAGCACAAAAAGCTCTCTGAAAATAATACTTGACTCCCTGCGGATATAGTATTGGAGGAAATATGGACAAGATAAAACAATGCGTCAGGGAACTGACCGGACGATATCACAGCGCCGACCCTGCGGCACTCTGCGATATGATGGGTATAACCGTAATCGAACAGGAGCTTCCCTCCTGTGTAAACGGCTTTACCGTCAAGATGAACAGTATGCTGTTTATTGTGCTGAACAGCCTGCTTGATTATTATCGCAAGCGCTTTACTATGGCGCATGAGTTAGGGCACATAATCATGCACAAAGGTACAAATTCGCTTGAACTCAGCATGAACACATACTTCTGTGTTTCAAAATATGAACGTGAGGCGGATTCCTTTGCCGCATGGCTGCTGATGGAGTGCGAGATATCCGAGCTTACCGCACTTGGCGCAGTTACGGCTGAGGATATCTCAAAAATAGCACATATCCCTATGGCAGTTGCAGACAAGACCTTTAATTCCTGAATGCTTTTGGCATAAAAATGAGGTGAAGGAGAATGAAGCTGTTTTTAAAAAGAGTATTTTCGGAAGACGGCCCCGGCTTTCAGGTATATAACGAGCAGGGAGAGTGCCGCTATCTGGTGACTGTTGAGACCGATAACAGCAAGCAGAAAATACTGATAAACAACACTTCCGGCGTTCCGGTATCCGAGATATATCACAAGCATATCATTATGAGATACTTCACCGTGCGCTGTCAGGCGGGATTCTTTGTTCTGCTGCCTTTTATGCGTGACTGCTTCTCCTTCAAGATATACGGCAGCAGCTACCGTTTTGCCGGAGATATCGCAGCTGGCAGGTTCTCTCTTTTTGACGTTGACAACAGTCCGGTAATGACGCAGGAAAGGTGCTGGTCAAAATACGGTGATGCTTCCGAACTGAATATCTATGTTCCGGAGGATGAGCACCTTGCGCTTTCCGTTGCGGTCTGCGCGGATATGTATATTGCCGCTGCGGGAGAATCGGCCGTCCTTTCCGGATAGATTTGTATCTTTTGCCATTAAAAGCTACAATATTGTTACTTAATTTTACGAAAAATCGGAATCCTTGTTGTTGACATAACATACCGGAATATTGTATTATAAAAGTATGGTTTGGCAGCTTTAAGCAATATGCTTTATTGCCGCCGCCGCGAGTAATTTCCTTATAAATGCTTGCGGTTTTTATGGCATCGACCGGAACTTTCCGGTTTATGTAATATTTTTTTAAAGAGGAGAAATCAAAATGAAAAAAGTATGTAAGTCAATGCTCGTAGTATTCATGGCAGTGTTTATGGTACTCGCAGTAACAGCCTGCGGAGGCAGCGGATCAGGTGCGCCTTCTATCGTTGGTACATGGAAGATGCAGTTTGATTCAAGCAAGCTTCCGGAAGAGCAGAAGGCTCAGGCTTCAATGTATGAAGCTCTCATGGGCGCTATGGATATGTCACTCACTTTCTCAGACAACGGCAAAGTTTCTATCAACGCATCAGCTATGGGTCAGAGCAGCAGTGCTGAAGGCACATACACATTCGACGGTACTACCGTAAAGCTCACAGATCCCAGCGGCTCACTTGACCAGACCGCTTCTTCATCAGGAGATTCTTCACCCAGCGAGTTGAAGTTAGTAGACGGCAAGCTCGTTATCGTAGGCGCTGAGTATATGTCCTTTGTAAAGCAGTAATGACCGGACGGCCATCATAACAGATGACCGGTATCAACAGGTAAGGAGTGTGTCGGAATGAAGAAGCTCGTAACAACTGTCCTGTTGTTTGTGATGGCAGCGTTAATGCTTTTCTCTACAGCAGGATGCAGCGGTGAAAACAAGGATAATGTAAATGTTGTCGGAACATGGACATTTGCAGTAGAGACCTCCGGAGAAAAATATAACTATCAGCAGGCAGAAATGTATAAGCCGATAGTTGAATCAATGAATGCAGTCCTTGAATTCAAGGAAGGCGGCAAGGTTATCATCACCGCCAAGATCGGAGAAAAGGAATCTAAGGAAGAGGGCTCATGGAAGCTTGCGGACGGCGTTCTGACACTCACTGACCCGACAGGTGCTGCAACAGTCGGTGCAGGAAGCGTTATCAAATATACATATAAGGACGGCAGATTCGTACCTGAAACAGGCATAATCGGTCTTGTAAGAAAATAATAATATTTTTACACACACAAAAAGCGGGTACGACAGCGTATCCGCTTTTTTAATAGCCTTACCATATTTTTGCTGCTCCGCTTTCTCCCCTGTTTCCAGCGGAGGACGCAGGAATCCTGACGGATTCCGAGAACGACAACAAAGTATTGCGGAAATCAGACCGCAAAAATTGTCTGCTTTTTGTTAGGTATTAGTATCATATCATACCCGACACACTTAAAAAAGCTCCGACAAACGCTGTCGGAGCTTTTACTTCTTGAGAAAGAAACTGATATAAGCATTTTTATATATCTGCCCGCACCGAAACTCAAATGCGGAATCCCGCTTTAGTACAGCTGCGGCAGGCTGATACCCATTTGTTTAATGGTAATGAAATAACATCAAACTCTCATTGGATTCATTCCTATAAACAAAATATCAAAATAAGATAAATTCTAAATTCTCATGGGACTCATTCCTGATAATAAATTCAATAACCGATCGGCTCATAGAAACGAACCATACACAACGGAATATTACATGGGACTCAGTCCTTATCTTGAATTTTATATAGAAAACTGCTTTCAGTTATAATCCTATCACAATACAAAACGCATACGGCAGGAGATATTTTCACCAGACTGCCTCGGGCCAAAAGCCCTTAATGCTCCGCTTATAAGATCGGCCGCAATGCCGAACCACAATATACCAAACGATCATCAATATATTGTGAAGCTTTCGTAATGCAACGGAGGAAACTATTTAGTTCAGCCTCTCAGACACCATTTTCCGCTCTTCTGCGAAACAAACCCCGTGTGTCAGCGGTTCCGGCACCGGAAAGATGCCCTATATTAAATTGTGAGTTTTAATGTCAGGCACTCTGCCTACCCAGGAGGATGTTGTAATGAGATCGGCAGCGCGGCCTTCATTTCCGGACTCTCCATACAATTCCGGGAGCTATACGAACTCACAGCATAAATAGCTATTATTGAAGCAGTGCAAAATCAGAGCTCCATCAATGTGAAGATGAATAAGCACAAAACCTGCAAAAACAATCTGTTCTTTGTCTGTCCCATCTTTGTTGAAGAGGTCACACCAACAGGTGTAACTAAAGTCTGACTAACTGGTTCTGATTCGCCCATCGGAGCATACCTCCCTTCGTGGATTAGAGCAAAAAAAGAGCCAACCGTTTACTGATGTGCAATACTCAGAGAAGCCTTTCAGCGTTTCGCACAAGCACCACACGATCCGGTTTGTCGAGCTATACTCTAAGGTACTTTGCTTTGCTCTTTCTTTATCTTGATAAGATTATACCACTTCATTTGTATTTTGTCAATAGTTTTTATTAACTTTTTTGAAAATTTATATTGCAACTTGATGTGTACAAAGCCGATATCCCCTCTGCTGACCGTCCGCATGAAGCTTATCATAAGCGCCGCCGGCGCAGAGCCTGCGCTCCCGATCCGCTTCTTGTTCAACACATACTGCAGTTAGTGCCGTCGCATAAAGTAAATCTGCGCAGGTGCCAAACGAATATTCAAAAAGCAAGGTAATTTATCTGTAAAGTATTCCTTTCTGCGACAAGATGTGATATAATATTCATGGTATTGCAAAAATGCCTGATTTCACAGTAAAAGAGGTACTGCCTTATGAAAAAAGAATATGACGTTCTTATTGTCGGTTCGGGAGCGGCAGGGCTTTATGCCGCACTGCAGTTTCCTGAAAATGTCAGCGTGCTGCTCATCTCCAAAAGAGAGCTCACCCTTTCAAATTCATCACTTGCTCAGGGCGGCGTGGCTGCTGTACTCGACAAGAGCAACGATAACTTCAAGCTGCACATCGCAGATACACTTATAGCAGGCAAATATAAAAACAAATTGGAAGCTATAGAGGTGCTTGTCTCTGAGGGACCTTCGGACGTGCTCAGACTTAAAGAAATGGGCGTCGCTTTCGACCTTGACGAAAGCGGCAAGCTCCAGATGACGCTTGAAGCAGGTCATTCACGCCACCGCATAGTCCATCACAAGGATTCAACAGGACGCGCTATCGTCGATGTGCTCATTGACAAGGTGCGCACACATAAGAATATCGAAATTCTGGACAACACAATGCTATACAAGCTTGACAGGAACGAAAAGGGCTTTTATGCAGGACTTCTGCTCTCAGACGGTACCTCACGTGTGATAGCTGCCCGTTACTGTATTCTTGCGTCAGGCGGCATCGGCAGAGTGTATCAGTATACTACCAACTCTGCTATCGCTACCGGTGACGGCATAACCCTTGCATTCATGCTCGGCGCACGAATAAAGCACCTCAGCTGGATACAGTTCCACCCGACAGCATTCGCCGCCGAAAACGACCGTGAAAGGTTCCTTATAAGTGAGGCTGTGCGCGGAGAAGGCGCAGTATTGCTTAACTGTGACGGTGAACGCTTCGCATTCAAGTATGACGAAAGAGGAGAGCTTGCTCCGCGTGACGTTGTTTCCAATGCGATAATGCTTGAATCAATGGCAAAGGGCAACGAGAAGTTTTATCTCGACATAACCCACAAGGATCCGGAATTTGTCAGGAAGCGTTTCCCGATGATATACGAAAAGTGCCTTGAAGAAAATATAGACATAACCAAGCAGTGGATACCCGTATTCCCCTGTCAGCATTACCTCATGGGCGGCATAGACGTTGACCTTTATGCCCGCACGACTGTTGACAGACTGTATGCGGCCGGTGAATGCTCACACACGGGCGTACACGGCGCAAACCGTCTTGCAAGCAACTCACTGCTTGAAGCTCTCGTATTCTCGCGCAGAGCCGCAAACGATATAACCGCAAGACTTCAGAATGAGGAAAGATCATCCTTCGGCAACTTTGCCGAGCACGAGGATCTCAGCGGCAAAACGATGCCTCACGGCTTCCGTACAGAGATACGCAGGCTTATGCAGGAAACATACTTCGTCATTCCCAAGCCTGAGCTGATACCCGAAAGCCTTAAACGCGCCAAGGAAATACTTACAGACCTCACCGGCGGCGAGTATGAAACAGACCACAATTTTGTTGAAGCCCGCAGTCTTGCCACTGTCGCCTGCATCGTTCTCGAAGAAGTGCTGAGAAAAGATGACGAGAAATAACGGTCTGTCATTCAGCCTGCGGCGGCCGGGACAATGCGTCCTGAATCCGTTTTGTATGATTTAAGGAGGAACATATATAAATGATACTGAATAAATTCTATCTTGACGAGCTTATCAAAACGGCTCTGCTTGAAGATATAAATTACTGTGACGTTACCACTGACTACCTCATTCCGGAAAGCCAGCAGAGTGACGGCAACTTTACCTCAAAGGCCGACGGCATTGTGTGCGGTGTTGAGGCCGCCCTCAGAGTGTTCGAGCTTCTTGACGACACCCTGAAATACGAGATACTCAAAAAGGACGGCGACACTGTGAAAAAGGGCGATATCATACTTACCCTCAGCGGAAAGACACGGGCGCTCCTCAAAGGCGAGCGCACCGCCCTTAACCTGATACAGCACATGAGCGGCATCGCTACTGCCGCTAACCGTTATGTAAAGATAGTTGAAGGCACAAAAGCCTCTATTGCCGACACACGCAAGACACTTCCCGGACTTCGCGCCCTGCAAAAATACGCTGTTACGACAGGCGGCGCCAAGAACCACCGCTTCAATCTTTCTGATGCGGCAATGTTGAAGGATAACCACATAGATGCAGCAGGCGGCATAACCAAGGCAATAACCGAGCTGCGCAAAAAGCTTGGCCACATGACAAAGATAGAGGTAGAAACACGCGATCTTGATGAGCTTCGTGAAGCGCTTGACGCAAAGGCAGACATAATCATGCTTGACAACATGAGCCCGGAGCTTATGAAGCAGGCTGTTGAGATAACCGCCGGACGCGCTGTGCTTGAAGCATCGGGCGGCATTACAGACGAAACTCTGCGCGCAGTCGCCGAAAGCGGCGTTGACATCATTTCGGTAGGTGCGCTCACACATTCGGTCAAGGCGTTTGACATTTCAATGTATATCAAATAAAGTATTAGTCAGCATTGGCATGAACATAAAAAAGCACGGCAGGCCTTAATTGTCTGTCGTGCTCTTTTGTTTGTCAGTGTACGTTTACGCTGCCGATACCCGTATCAATATTTACACTTCCGCTTTTGTCCTTTATTGCAGGAGTGTGTACATTGCCTATCCCTGTATTTATCTGTACTGCATCGCTTGCTTTCGGAAGGGTTACGCTGCCTATGCCGGTTTTGATATACACCTTGCCTAAAAGCGTATCCTTGGATATGTCAACATCGCCGATGCCGGTATTTACATGAAGCTCTTCTATATACATATTGCCTTTTATATCCAAACTGCCGATGCCGGTATTTACGTTTACTAATTTATATTCGCCGCCCACAAGATGGACAGTTATCTTCCTTGGCGATATACCGCCGTTTATAAAGCCGGTTATGGACATATTCTGTTCTTCCATACCTATGTACAGTGTTTCATCGTCAACATAAACATCAAATTTGTATCTGTCGCTGTCATAAAGCTCAACATAAGATTCATTGTTATTAACCGAAAAATCAAGCTCTACGTTGTCCATCGGTGCATTTACCGTAACGTATTTGTAGGGCTTATCAACGCTTACATCACGCTTTTCTCTTTTGTCATTAAAAAAATCCACCATATTTCCGCCCGACATCGCCACCGGGATCACGCACAGGCTTATTCCTGCCACTATCATAGATAACGACACTATCAGACCGACTTTAGTAACGGTTTTCATTTTACTTCCTCCCTGTGAGTATTTTTATTTTATCAGCCTGTAATGACCTGTTATAAGCTTTATCAGCCTGTTAAGTCCCATCATCATAAGAATGGATATCCCCATAAGCAGCAGACCCACACCCAAGATGAACACTCCCTTGGGACCAAATCCCAAGGAAACAGGCACCCCTATGCACACTGCCGCCGCACCGCCTATAAAAACGCACACCGCCGCAATATAAATTCCTATTAGCGCCGGCATAAACATAAAGCAAAGAATAATGATGATTATGATTCTCAGCATTTTTACATCCGATGATGAGCCTGACGAAGCGCTATAGCGGTAGCCTCCGTTCGGATCTCTCACCGTACCTGTAACTGATTCCGGCTGTGTACTGCTGTTATTGCTGTCGAAACCATCGCCATAGTTTGCCGGGCTGTAGGTATAACCGTCCGACGCCGTATTATTATAGCTTCCGCCCTGACCTGCCCTATCGTCCGCATAACCGTCTGATGACGCATCATTGCCACGGCTGCTTTGTGAATAATTATCATCGCTCATGTTGCTGCCGTTTGCCCTGCGTATTTTTGCGGCCAGCACAGCCGGATCGCCCATCGAAGCGACCGCCTGCTCCTCTGTCATGCCTCTGCTTATCATACCGTCTATGATGTTGTTATATCCGCCGATATACATTTCTTTTTTATCATAAGGAATGCCGTAAAGCTGCGATCTGAGTTCTCTTTCAAACGCTCTCTTATCCATTTTCAACCCTCCGGATCATATTCAATGCTTTATTTTTTACTGACTGCAGCAAGCAAAAGCAAAAAGCACCGATTCCTAAAGCTGTCCGATTTTTATCATTTTCTGTATTATACATTACGTGACATATCATGTCAACATTATCGTTCCGTATGCTGCGCGCCGCCGATCTCACATTTCTGAGTACGGCTCCACCTTATGCCAGAGCGGCTCTTCTACAATAGCCTGCACAAGTATACCCTCCGCTGTATATTCCTCGCTTTGCAGGGCTCCTGCCGAACGCAGGACTGCAAGCAGTGACGCTTTGTCAAAGGGTATAAGCAGACGGAATTTTTTCAGCTTGACCGGCAGGGCGTTTTCTACAGCCGTCAGCAGCTCGTCAATTCCTTTTCCGTACTTTGCGCAAATGTGAACGCAGTCGCTCTCACGCGGAAGATCATCCGGATCCTGTACAAGATCGCACTTGTTGAATACGGATATTATCGGTCTGTCGGTACAGCCAAGCTCACGCAAAAGCGAACAGGTAACATCAAGATGCAGCTTGTATTCCTCGCTCGATGCATCGCATACATTAAGAATGATATCGGCATCGGCAGCTTCTTCAAGGGTGGATTTGAACGCCTCGACAAGATGATGCGGAAGTCTGCGCACAAGCCCTACCGTGTCTATCATCATAACAGAAACTCCGCTTGGCAGCTTCAGCGCACGTGAGGTCGGGTCAAGCGTTGCAAAAAGCTTGTCCTCCGAGAGCACTCCCGCCTGTGTCAGGGTATTCATAAGCGTAGACTTGCCCGCATTGGTGTAGCCTACTATAGCTACTGTGATAATGCCGTCCTTGCGTCTGCGCTCACGGTGACGCTCGCGGCGATCCGTCATTTCGCTGAGCTGCTCCTTGAGATATTCTATCCTCCTGCGGATATGGCGCTTATCTGTTTCAAGCTTGGTTTCACCGGGGCCTCTTGTGCCCACACCGCCGCCAAGACGCGACATTTCCCTGCCCTTGCCCGAAAGTCTCGGCAGCAGGTAGCGAAGCTGTGCAAGCTCCACCTGAAGCTTACCTTCGTTTGACCTTGCGCGGATGGCAAAAATATCAAGTATGAGCATAGTGCGGTCTATTGTACGCACGTCTGTTGCCGCTTCAATGTTGCGTATCTGAGTAGGTGACAATTCAGTGTCAAAAACGATGAAATCAATTTCATTCTGAGCGCAGAAGCCGGTTATCTCTTCAAGTCTGCCCGAACCGATGCAGGTAGCCGAATCCGGCTTGTCGCGCTTTTGCACCATAGACGCCGCCGGTTCGGCGCCTGCGCTTTTCACAAGCTCGTACAGCTCCTTCATTGAGCTTTCGCAGTCAAAATCTCCCGTGTCGATGCCAACGAGCAGAGCCTTCTGTATTTTTTCCGAATTTTCATATAATAATGGCATTGTCTTCGCCTCTCTTTTTATTAGTCACTTAAATAATACCACAAAAAAACGCTTTATACAATGTGTCTGAGCCTTTTGTCACGGAAATCAATTCCGCGCCGGCGAGTTACACGGGGGAAACCCTTCCTGAAACCGCTGAATCTGATCTGCCGGTGCCAATTCGGCGCCGGTGCAAAAAGTCACGCACAGACTTAATAAAGCCAATGCGTGACTTTTGGTAACACTTTGTTCAGCGGTATCCTAATTGATGAAGAGTCGTCGTAT
Source organism: uncultured Ruminococcus sp. (assembly GCA_902802105.1). Lineage (GTDB taxonomy): Bacteria > Bacillota > Clostridia > Oscillospirales > Acutalibacteraceae > UBA1213. The sequence goes on along the minus strand of CADCKR010000035.1, from coordinate 8,486 downwards.
ATGTTATCGGAGTTGTAGCGCCTGATGGCCTGTTTTCATCCGAGATCGCATATATTATGCCTGTGCTCGGGTCGGCCACAAACGAATTAAGCGTATCTTTTAGATAGTTCAGACCGCTGTATTGTAATGCACCGCCAACTGTAAGCATCAATGATGCGCTTTTCTTTTTTGAAATACTATCGCCTGCTGACGGCAGAGTATCTGCAGTTACCGCACCGGGATTCTCAGCGCTGACAGTTCCCGCAACTACTTCTGCATAATATTTTTTGCAGTTATTTGACAAAGAAGCAGCGTTCGCCTTCTGTACAGAAACATCTGCCGTTGAGACATTGCCCACTATATTGCTTACATCACTGCTGAAATTGTTTCCTGAACCCGATGAGCAGCCTGCCGCCGCACATAACGACACCGCAAGAACTGACAGCAGGCAAACTGACATAATTTTTCTTTTCATCGTGTTTTCCTCCAGTTACTTTTCTATCAATACATATTTGCGTCCCTGCTTTTCGGCAGTGTAGAGCTTGCTGCTTCTGGGAACGTAAATCTCCTCGGTCTGCACTACCTTTCCGGAACCCTTTACAGTTGAGATTATAACAAATCTCGGATTGTTGAAAAGATAATTCGTTGCGGAATATTTGTTTACAGTGTAGGTGTATATCCCGTTTTCGTCAGGCACCATTTTTGCATCGCTCTCGTTTTTGTTTCCGTCATAGTCGTATACCCTTATCAAAAGGCTGTCTGCATCCCAGTCATCAGGCACTTTAAAGCAGATAACACCTATCGCATCTGATGGTACAAACGGAAGATCATAAGAGCTTTCGGGTGTATCAGACGGCTCTGACGTCTGAGAGCTGCCGGAGACCTCGGAATTTCCGGACGGCTCTGACGGTTCTGAGTTTTCAGAGTTCTGAGGATCACTGATGGGACTGTCACTCTTTTCAAACCATACAACATCTCCTAAATTTGATGTTGTGAGAACGCTGTTCCTGTAGTTGAAAACTATCGTGTCACCGTCTATCGTTACAGAAACATCGTCCCCCGCTGACATCCATTTTCCGGTGCCAACTATGTTTGTCACATTATCAGTTATAGAATAAGCTGAGGCTGTGCCGTCAAAGCCAAGGAGGATATCAAATTCATCCCAGCCAAGAGTAGACTTGAATACCTCGATTTCCTGCGGCTTGTATTTCTTTGTATCAAACACGCTCTTCCACTGACCTACAAATCTTGCATCCTGCTGGGCTTCAACAGCAGAGCTTTCTTCGGGCTTCGATACTGTGCTCGGTTCAACAGTCTCTGTCATTATGTCAACAAGCTTAGTGTCCAACGTGAGCGGTGTTCCGCTGCCTCTGTAGTTTATTTCGGCATTCTCATAGTTATAGTCGATAATGTTCAGACCGTTTATGCTTGCGCCAAGATCAGCGTATGCGATGGCATCGGCAACGGTGAGAGTTTCTGCGTATTTCTTTCTGGATTTTGCGGAAGCTGTCGGCTTGGGCAGCTTGGATGCAGGCAGACTGTTGAGGCTCTCTGCGGGTGTGTCCTGATTTATTGCTCCGCTGATAACACCTTCATAAAGCTGCCTGCAGGCATCCTCAAGCTCAGAGCCGATCACTGCCGGGTCGGTTATTACAGACGCCTGCGGCTCGGAGCTTTCCTCTGAGCTTTCCTCTGAGCTTTCCTCTGAGCTTTCCTCAGATGGTTCAGGCTCGCTTGATTCTTCCGGACCAAATCCTCTTATCTCCCCTATCGTTGTATCAAACGTGAGCGGCTTTCCGGTGTGGTCAGCGCCGTAATATACCTGTGCGCCGTCATATACCAGGGTCGTTATCGTTGCCGCGGTTATCTTGTCCGTCAGGCTTGAATATGTCACAACATCACTTATAGTAAGGGCGTTTGCAGCATTTTCTCTGTCGGCTGCAGCAGCGCCCGGCGCAGGAAGCTTTGAGGGCGCAAGACCGTTCAGCTTATCTGATGATACTGAGGAATTCAGGTCACCGGAGTTAATGCCCGCATAGACGTTGATTATTGCCATATTCATTGAACGTGCATAGCTGCGCAGTGAATCCGGGTCGTCGGCCACAGCTGTACCCGATGCTGCTTTAAGATCGTCAAGCTTTGTCTTAATGCTGCTGTCGCCGGTCTTTGCATAGCCTTCTTCAAGCGTTTTTATTGCATTTTCGGTGTCGTTTTTGGCTGCATAAGCATCCGCAAGCTTTATGTAAAGCTGCGGTGAATCCGGCTTTGCTTCAATAGCCTTCTTGTAGCTTGAAATTGCATCGTCTGTTTTTCCCTCGGAGAGATATCTGTCGCCCTGTGATTCAAGCTCCTCAATATTTACCTGTGATTCAAGGTTCGGCTTTATGAACAGGAAATACGAACCGACTCCGCAGCCTGCAAGAACAGCTATCACTATCAGTATTATGGCAGCTATCTTTCCTGTGGATGATTTCTTCTTTTGGGGCTGCCTGCCGGCTGAGGGCGCCGCCGGAGCATCGTAATTATCCCCGTACTGGGTCTGTTTTGCGGCATCCGGAACATAGACCTCCTGTGTCTGCATCTTTGGGCCGGCATTTGTTACGGGCGATACCGGCTGCCTCATTGGTATGGTCGCATCCGGTTCTTTATAGAATGAAGTTGTTTGCTGCCTGAACGGAACTGTTGCATCAGGGTCAAACGCCGGTCTTGTAAGCGGAACTGTCGCGTCCGGGTCAGCTGCCGGTCTTGTAAGCGGAAGTGTCGCGTCCGGGTCAATAGCCGGTCTTGTAAGCGGAAGTGTCGCGTCCGGGTCAGCTGCCGGTCTTGTCAGCGGAAGAGTTGCGTCCGGGTCGATCGGAGGTGACCCGCCTGAAAAAGCCGAATTGCTGTCTGCATCTCCTGAGCTGCGGAGCGCATCCTCGATAGAAGGCAGTGCGCCGGGCACGCTTGCTTTCGGCGGTGTGAGCTTGCTTATTGGCGGCAAAGCTTCCTGTGAATCATCCTCTGTTTCGCAGGGAGTTCCGCATTTCGGGCAAAGTCCGTAAAATTCATCATAGACGGTACCGCATATTTTACATAGAACCATATACTTTTTCTCCTTTTTGTGGCTTGAAGCACCATTTTCAGCAATAATTATGTATCGTTCCCAAAAATGATGACCACATATTTTTTATTTTTAACCACTATATCCGTTTATCTTCCATTCATACCCTGCGCATTGTCTCAGGGCATAATAAACAGATACATCATAAATTTATCTTTGAGAAAGGTTTTCAGTTCTGAAATTCGTTTATGATAAGCCCAGAGCTGTGGCAATGGTCGTATTGTAGGTAAGAGGAACAGCTGCGCCTGCCTCTGAAACAGCAGCGTTCTTTGGTTTTATCTCGCCGTTAACAGATACAAATTCCTGTATATACTCTTCGGTGAAGTGGCTTGTCATGCCCTGGTCTTCAAGAGCCGAAAATACTGTAGCCTTTGAAGCCGCATCTGCTTTTTGGGCAGTGGTCGCGTTATGGGCAGGCAGCTCGGCAGTCACATACTGACCTCTGGTAGTCTCGTTTACAGTACCCGACTTGATGCCCGCATAGAAGTTTCTCAGCACATCATCAAGCTTGCCTGCATCTACGTTTGAGTCAAAATTGTTTACCTGATCTGCCATAGACGTAACAGCATCCTTTACGTTGCCGGCAGCCTCCTTGACCTTATCACAGCCTGTCAGTGCTCCTGCTGATAATGTGATCGTTGCTGCCGTAAGCAATACGAAAAATCTTTTGAATTTCATTTTCTGTTCTCCTTTTCTAAAGCTTATCTTATATATAGCCGTTTTTCTTAGCCCAGAGTTCAAGTGAATCCGCGCTGTATGAAAGCTTTTTAAGTGTCTCGATGATCTTCTTGAAATCCTCGGTCTCATAATCGTTTATTTTGCCGTCCTCAAACACCCTGTATATCGTGTCGCGGGACTCTGTAAGAAAGTGCATAGCAGACATCAGCCTTACAGCTATCTCGCTCAGGTCTTCATACATAAGTGTAGGCTTGCCTGCTCCTATAGGGCATTGGTTTGTGCAGTAGTAATTGCAAAGTTCAGGCGCATCATACGCCTTTGACATGGATACAACATCGTCCGGACTCGGATTTTTGTCGCCGCTTTCAATAGCCAGCAGCTTGGTTCTTTCAATGTATACCAGATCCTGAGCGCTCTCGCAGTTATTGAGCAGCGGTTTTTGCTTGGCTGCTTTTTTGCGGGCTTTTCTGTATATATTTTCGTCCATTATCGTGCCTCCGTTTCTGAACCGCATCACAGGCCGTGTTTATCTCCGGAAATGCGGACAATAGCGCCGCTGTTCATATATGAGCAGACAGCTTCAGAATAATATACATCCTTATTGTAACAGACATTGCAGAATAAATCAAGTACAGCATAAGATAATAACATGAAAAACCCGTGTATTGAGCACATCTCAGGGTTGACATGGGAATAGAAATTTAATATAATATAATGTATTGAAAAAATATAGACAAAGGACGGGGTTGTTATGGCAAAGCAAACTCTTCTTACCGATGAAGGACTTAAAAGCTACGAAAAAGAACTTGAATATCTTAAGGATGTCAAACGTAAGGAAATAGCAGAAAAGATCAAGGTCGCACGTTCTTTCGGTGACCTTTCCGAGAACAGCGAGTATGACGAAGCAAAGAACGATCAGGCTATGCTTGAAGCAAGGATATCTCAGATAGAAGCTATCCTTAAAAACGCAAAGATAATTGATGACAGCGAGCTTACCAATGAGCATATCCATATCGGATCAAAGGTAAAGGTACACGACTGCGAATTTGATTCGGACGAGGAGTATCAGATAATCGGCTCTAACGAAGCTGATCCGTTTGAAGGCAAGCTTTCCGATGAATCACCTGTCGGTGCGGCTTTGTTAGGCCACAAGGCGGGCGATACCGTTGAGGTCGAAACACCGGACGGTATCATAAAGTTCATAGTGCTTGAAATATCAAGATAACACAGGCTCATATCACCGGCGCAATGTATCGAAAGGAAGATATAAATGTCAGAAAGAAAGAACAACAATATAAAGCCTGAGCAGGACATAAACAGCCTGCTCAGGGTCAGAAGAGAAAAGCTCAGGGAGCTTCAGGATTCCGGAAGGGATCCTTTCCGGATAATGAAGTATGACGTAACACATCACAGCTCAGATGTCAAGGATAACTTTGACGAGCTTGAAGGCAGTGCCGTATCTGTTGCAGGACGTATCATGTCAAAGCGTGTAATGGGCAAGGCTTCATTCTGCCATATTCAGGATCTTAAAGGTACGATCCAATGCTATGTTGCAAGAGACAGCATAGGCGAAGAGGAATACAAGCTCTTTAAGAAAATGGATATCGGTGATATCGTTGGTCTTAAAGGCGAGGTCTTTAAAACAAAGACAGGCGAGATATCAATACACGCTTCGGAGATAACTCTCCTTTGCAAGAGCCTGCAGATCCTCCCCGAGAAGTATCACGGACTTACCAATACTGATACACGCTATCGTCAGAGATATGTTGACCTCATTATGAACGAGGAAGTAAAAGATACTTTTGTAAAACGCTCAAAAATAATCAGTGCTATCCGCCGCTATCTTGACGGACAGGGCTTCATGGAAGTAGAAACGCCGATGCTTGTATCAAATGCCGGCGGTGCAACTGCAAGACCCTTTGAAACACACTTCAACGCACTTGACGAGGATCTCAGGCTCAGGATCTCTCTTGAGCTTTACCTGAAGCGTCTTATCGTGGGCGGTCTTGAAAGAGTTTACGAGATCGGCCGTGTTTTCAGGAACGAAGGACTTGATACACGTCACAATCCGGAATTTACACTCATGGAGCTTTATCAGGCATACACAGACTATCACGGCATGATGGATCTGACCGAGAACCTGTACCGCTATGTTGCCAAGGAGGTGCTTGGTACCACTACTATAGTATACAATGGTATAGAGATGGATCTTGGCAAGCCGTTTGAGCGTATCACAATGGTCGATGCTGTCAGGAAGTATTCCGGCGTTGACTTCAATGAAATAACGACCATCGAGCAGGCAAGGAAGATCGCCGATGAAAAGGGCGTTGAGTACGAGCCGCACCACAAGAAGGGTGATATACTCAACCTCTTCTTCGAGACATTTGTTGAGGAGCATCTGATACAGCCGACCTTCCTTATGGATCACCCTGTAGAGATCTCTCCCCTCACCAAAAGAAAGCCTGATGCACCGGACTACGTAGAGCGTTTTGAGTTCTTTATGAATGGTTGGGAAATGGCTAACGCATACAGCGAGCTTAACGATCCTATAGATCAGCGTGAGCGCTTCAAGGCTCAGGAAGAACTGCTTGCTCTTGGAGATGAGGAAGCAAACCACACCGATGAAGACTTCCTTAACGCACTTGAGATCGGTATGCCGCCTACAGGAGGCATCGGCTTCGGCATAGACCGTATGTGTATGCTGCTGACAAACTCTCCCGCTATCCGTGACGTTCTTCTTTTCCCGACAATGAAGAGTTTGGACAAATAAACCCAGTGTTTATGCGGGTTTTAAGGTATTGACTATAAAATTTGCGACCAAATTGCGACCAAATAAAGAGAACAAGCAAAGAAATTCAGGACTTCCATAGTGAATGGGAGTCCTGTTTTGTTTGTAAACATTTTTTGAACAGACAGCTATATGTCCGCTTGATAATGTATAATGTTATAAAAGAACAGAATCAGGGTGATAACAATGGAAAATGAAATATCCGACAGAACACTGGAAGTATTCTATCGTCTGCTCAGGGGTGAAGCGGTCAGCAATAAGGCAATAGCCGAAAAATATGGAATATCTTCACGCACCGTAAGCCGTGACATAGGCAGAATACAGGATTTTCTGGCAGATAATCGTGAGTTGATGCAGAACGCTGAGGTCGTTTATTCACACAAGGAAAAAGCCTATATTCTGAAAAGTGATGAATTTCTTAAAAATCAGGAGCTTTTTGCATTAGCTAAAATTGTTTTAGGCTCAAGGTGCCTTAACAAAGAGGAACTTCTGATAATACTGGGCAAGCTGAAAAAGTTTACCACGACGGAGGACAGGCAAAGCCTTGAAAGCATTATCCGTAAGGAAGTATATCATTATCATCCGGTGCGGTCGGATTGCGAAAGCGTTATCTCTAATCTGTGGCGGCTTATCCAGTGTATAGAAAACAAAAGCAGCATATCAGTAAGCTATATCAAAATGGACAGGAGCGAGGTTATACGAAAGCTGATTCCATCGGCGATAATGTTCAGTGAGTATTATTTCTATCTTGTGGCTTATGATACGGATACTGAAAATCAAATTGCGAAATACTTTCGTGTTGACAGGATTAAAAGCATTACTGAACACCGTGAAAGAACACGGATTGACAAAAAATACTATTTTGACGAAGGAGAGCTTCGCGAGAAAAATCAATTTATGTTTCCCGGCAATATGATGAAGATAACCTTTGAGTTTACCGGCCTGTCTGTGCAGGCTATACTTGACCGACTGCCGACAGCAAAGGTGATTGAAAAGGACGGTGGTAAGAGTATTATCACAGCAGAAGTCAATTACGGCAGGGGGATCATTATGTACCTGCTCAGCCAGGGAAGTTGGGTGCGGGTGCTTTCGCCGCAGGTGCTTATTGATGATATAAAGAAGGAGGCTGATAATATCACAAAAAATTATCAATAATTCGGTATAATATATCGACATACTATAAAAATTGTGGTATGATATTATCATATTTAACTGTATTGAAATCATAGCGATGATAAAAATATGTTTTTTCCTGAATCTTAGCGGCCTGTCAAAGGCGGTGTTAAGATATGGACGAAAAAGAAAAGAAAAAACAACAAAGTGAAGATCTTCTGAACGCAGGTGTTGCAGGTGCTTCTTACGAAACAGTTCAGAGATACGGGTCAGCTGTAAAGCAACATTATGTTGCGTATTCAGGACAAGATAATGAAACGGGTAAAACTCTTGCAAAGGGACTAAAACAAATATCCCAAGAGAAAGTAAATCCAGACTACAAGTTCCAGAACACACATCAGCAGGCCGGATATGCCGCTGAAATCAAGGATGTAGCGCGCACAAATGCCGAGAACATCATAAACGGTGATCCCGCAAGGAAGACAAGAACAGACGATATCGGAAGAGTAAATGATCCTTTATACGATACTGTTATGATAGATGAGAACGGAAATATAATCGATGGTTCGGGAGCTCAGATGAAGTTTTTGGGCGCTTCGGAAAATGATCCCACCGGTGAAGGGTCAGCGGCGCGCGCGCTCAGAAAGCTTCAATCAAAAAAGTTTGAAAAGTATCTGGATAATGATGTAGATATAGATGTGCCCAAAGATCAATATGATAAGATCATTCAGGAGGCAAATACAGAAATAGACAAATTATCCAGACAGCTGGAGAATCAGAAGGCGGCGGGAAATACAGAACAGGCCGCTAAGATTCAGGAAAAAA
>CADCKR010000034.1:17156-33176 GCA_902802105.1 uncultured Ruminococcus sp. | reverse complement strand
GTTTCTGCTTGATATATAATAATGCCATTCGCTTGATCTTCCTTTTTTAGTTTCAAACTCTGTATGAACTGCTCCTATACAGCAAAGATTTTTCCATTCCTCTTTTTGATATAACCAGTCAATATCTGATGTAACGTAAGCTGTCCTTTTTTCGTATCTGCCGTGATTTTTCTCTGTTTTTGCTGCTTTTTCCATTGTACTTTGAAGCTTATCATCCTGTACAAAATTTTCAATCATTTCCATCAATCCGGATTGGTTTCCTTTTACACTCAACAAATAATCCGCCTTGCATTTTATCACTGTTTCAGCCGTTTCTTTCTGACAGTTCAACGCATCCGCAACAACTATGCTTCCTTCAATATTCAGTTCTTTCAGCAGTTCACGCACAGCAGGAATTTCGTTGCTTTTATCGTTTACTCCCCTTTGAGCAAGTGTAATGCCAATTTCACATAACTGTGCACTCACTATATGCAATGGACTTTCATATCTTTCCATATGGTTGGTTGAACATATTGTTTTTCCATCGAGCGATACGGTCAGTTTATCCGCTTTTTCGGGCATAATAGAATACACCCAATTCTTGAAACAATTATTGAGTGATTCCGGTTTTATCAGTTTCATCAGACACAGCAGCCAATAATAGCAGGGGATACGCTCTATTTGGAATTTCTCCTTTAAAAATTCCTGTATTCTGTCGCTTTCTGCCCACTGGTGTATTTGACTGATATTCTTTAATCCGCATATACTTCCCAGTATTACTATCGTTATTGCTTCTGATATACTGTAATAATATCCATCATATTCTTTGGTAATCTCTACCTCTTCAAAGTATTCTGTTATTCCGTTATTTTTCATAACTCCTATTATACCATACTTTCTCTATTTTTCAAAATTGATTTCCGTGATATTTAAATGTGAATGATAATGGTCTGTCCGCTACCCGTTTGCTACATTGTCATACCTTTTGCCCACACAACCCTATTTCACAAATACACGGGTGTGTTTGGTTTGGCGGTTCGGAAGTGGGGGAGAGAGGAAAAACACAAAGTCACAAATATTTTGTCAAAGCCTTAAAAGCGGCTTGAAATCAGTATTTTCTGCCGTTATGTCAGTTACGTTTAGTCATCAATACCACACACTCCACATGTCCTGTGCGCGGGAACATATCAACAGGAACAGCCTTGACTGTTTTGTAGCCGTATCCGGAAAAAACAGCAATATCACGGGCAAGAGTTGCAGGGTCGCAGGAAACATATACTATCCGCTCAGGAGCCATATCAGATACTGTAGAGATCAGCTCCTTGTCACAGCCCTTTCGCGGCGGATCAAGTATCACGCAGTCCGGTCTTATATTTTTTCTGTGAAGCTCATAAGCAGCCTTTGAAGCATCGGCACAGATAAACTCGGCGTTTGTTATCCCGTTTTCGGCAGCGTTGCGCCATGCATCGTCTATCGCCTGCTGTATGATCTCCGCTCCGATCAGCTTTTTTACCCGATGCGCCATTGTCAGTCCTATAGTACCTGTGCCGCAGTAGAGGTCAAGCAGAGTTTCATCGCTTTTAAGCCCGGCAAAGCTTGCTGCAAGCTCGTAAAGCCTCTCGGCCTGATCTCTGTTGACCTGATAAAACGAAAGCGGCGATATCCTGAACTTCAGTCCGCAAAGCTCGTCGGTTATATAACCGTCCCCGTAAAGCGTGCGGCAGACCCTGCCTGTTATTACATTTGTCTTGTCCGTGTTTATGTTCAGCACCACTGTCCTTAGCTGCGGCAATTCTTTGCAAAGGTCAGATACAAGCTCCTTTTCATGCCGCAGCTCTTTTGCATTGGCAACAACGCATACCATAAGCTGGTCTGTCTTTGCTGCATAGCGCAGATAAAGATGCCTCAGTACACCTGTGTGCTTTGCTTCATCGTATGGCGGGATGCTGCGCCTTTCCGCCCATGCAGTAAAAATCCTTGCAGCCTTTGTAAAAATTTCCGATTGCAGCATACATCCGTCAAGCGGTATAACCCTGTGGCTGCGCGGCGCATAAAACCCTACGCATATCCTGCCGTCTTTATCATATGCGACAGGAAGCTGCGCTTTATTCCGGTAATGATCACTCTTTTCTGCGCCTGCGATATTACCGATGATATCGCCTGAGATGCCTCCGATACGAGTCAGCGCATCACAGACCCTTTTCTGTTTGAACTGCAGCTCTGCACTGTAGCTGATATGCCTGAACAGACAACCGCCGCATTTTTGTGATACCGGACAATCTGAGTCTATCCTGTCGCCGGAAGGAGTGATTATCCTTTCAGCCTTGCCGAACGCATAGCTTTTGGCGACCTTGAGTATCTTCACCTCTGCCCTGTCGCCTGCCGCCGTATCCGGCACAAACACCGCCATGCTGTCTATCCTGCACACTCCGCTGCCCTCTGTCGTATAGTCGATTATCTCCGCTTCATATATTTCATTCTTTTTCAGCAACATAAACACCCCTGACGATCATTATCTGCTTACTATGATAATGCATTGACAGTCAAAAATCAAGTGCAGTTAAAACTTCTCTTAATTGTCAACCAACAAATTATAATAATAGTTGACAATAGCTCGGATATGGTGTATAATAGTGACATAAAGAAAAAGGAAAAGAGGAAAAAAATGAACAAACAACACGAAACCAAGCGCGGCGCGGCGATTTCCGGACACGGCAGCAGAAAGCATACTCAGATACGTGACATGGTGCTTATCTCTCTGTTTGCGGCGCTGATCGCTGTATGCTCAATTATAACCATCCCTACGACCGTACCGTTTACCTTGCAGACTCTTGCAGTATTTCTTGCAGGAAGTACACTCGGCCTGAAACGCGGTACCGCAAGTGTGCTGGTATACATTCTGTTGGGCGCAGTCGGACTGCCTGTATTTTCGCAGTTCAAATCGGGCGTTTCTGCTATCATCGGACCTACAGGCGGATACATAATCGGCTTTATCGCCACAGTGGTCATAGTCGGCTTCTTCCATGACCGCTTTGGTTCAAAAATATGGATAAACGCTGCGGCTATGGCTCTGGGGCTTCTGATCTGTTACATTTTCGGAACGATCTGGTTCATTGTCGTTTTCAATCAGACAAAGGGCGGAATGGATCTTATCAAGGCTCTGCACATCTGCGTTATACCCTTTCTTCTGTTTGATGCTGCCAAGATCGGCGCTGCTGCTGTTATCTCAAACAGGATAAACGCTATAATAAAACACCATGCATGAGCAAGTACATACCTTATCTTCAATTTTGATCATAAGTTTTTTAACACCATACACAACTGCCCCTCACATTCTGTTCCTGTGAGGGGCAGAAATTTTTATAACAAAATCAGCGCACATCACTTTTTATCTGTGTTGTGCGCTGTCTTTGTCATATCAACTTATCAGTCCTCATCGGGCTCTTCCGGCATATCCCAGTTGTGATATACGTTCTGGACGTCATCGTTATCGTCAAGAACATCAAGAAGCTTCTGCATCTTCTCTGCTGCTTCGGGATCGTCGATCTTTGTATATGTAGACGGTATCTCTGAAACATCGGCCGAAACAAACTCATAGCCCTTTGCTTCGAGAGCCTCCATAACTGCACCGAAATCCTCGGGAGTTGTATATATCTCGTAAACATCAGACGACTCTGAGGAGAAATCCTCTGCACCTGCTTCAAGAGCATCCTCCATCAGCTTGTCCTCGTCATTGTCCTCTTTCTCGATAACGATAAGGCCCTTCTGTGTAAACATGAAGGATACGCAGCCCTGTGTGCCAAGGTTTCCGCCGTACTTATCAAAATAGTGGCGGATATCACCTGCTGTACGGTTGCGGTTATCGGTAAGCGTTTCAACGATAACAGCAATACCGCAGGGACCGTAGCCCTCGTAAACGATAGACTCGTAGCTGCTGCCGTCTGCGCTGCCTGCTGCCTTCTTTATGATACGCTCAATGTTTTCGTTAGGCACGTTGTTTGCCTTTGCCTTTGCAATGCACTCACGCAGCTTTGAGTTTGAACTGGGGTCTGCGCCGCCGCCCTCTCTTACTGCAACAGCAAGCTCTCTGCCGATCTTGGTGAATACCTTTGCTCTTGCACCATCGGTCTTTTCCTTCTTGCGCTTGATGGTGCTCCATTTTGAATGTCCTGACATACTTTGATTTCTCCTTTATGCTTTTGTATATTACCGTTAGCTGCAAAATTCAGAACAGAAGATCACATATCTCCGCTTCCGGCTCTTTACTCTTCACTTTTAACGCCTGACTTCGTTTCAAGGCTTGCCTTGATGAATTCGCGGAACAGCGGGTGAGCGTGGTTCGGGCGGCTCTTGAATTCGGGATGATACTGCACACCGATAAAGAAACGGTTAGAGGGTATCTCTACAGCCTCGACAAGAAGTCCGTTGGGAGAGGTTCCTGTCACGGCAAGGCCTTTTTCCTCAAAGAGAGCGCGGAACTCATTATTGAACTCGTAACGGTGGCGGTGACGCTCCTTTATCTCTGAAACGCCGTAGGCTCTGTCCATTATAGTATTCTTGCGTATCTTGCAGGGATATGCACCAAGACGCATAGTACCGCCCATATCAACAACGCCCTTCTGGTCGGGCATAAGGTCTATTACCTTGTGTGTGCTTTCGGGGTCAAGCTCGCCTGAATTTGCGTCCTTGAAGCCAAGTACATTCCTTGCGTATTCGATAACGGCAGTCTGCATACCAAGGCATATGCCAAGATACGGTATATCATGCTCACGGGCGTACTTGGCAGCGATTATCTTGCCCTCAACGCCTCTGTTGCCAAAGCCGCCGGGAACAAGAATGCCGTCAACGTGTCCCAGAAGCTCATCGACCGTGTACTCGGTGATAAGCTCTGTATCGACCCACTCTATCTCAACAAATGCACTGTTTTCATAACCGGCATGGTGCAGCGCCTCTGCAACGGAAAGATATGCGTCATGCAGCTGAACATACTTTCCGCAGAGTGCTATCCTTACTTCCTTGTCACGGGAATTGATACGGTCAAGCATTTCAAGCCACTCTGTCATATCAGGCTTGGGAGCGTCTATTTTCAGCTCACGGCATACGATATCGCTGAAATTTGCCTTTTCAAGCATAAGCGGCGCCTGATAGAGCACGGGTATCGTCATATTTTCGATAACACAGTCCGGCTTTACGTTGCAGAACATAGCTATCTTCTTGAAAATGCTCGGGTCAAGCGGTTCATCACAGCGGAGAACCATGATATCGGGATTTATTCCGAGGGAGCGCAGCTCCTTGGCGGAGTGCTGCGCAGGCTTCGATTTATGCTCCTCACTGCCCTTTATGTAAGGAACAAGACATACGTGTATAAACAGGCTGTTTTCCTTGCCTACCTCTACGCTTACCTGACGGATGGCTTCAAGGAAGGGCTGGCTTTCTATATCTCCTACAGTACCGCCTATCTCGGTGATGACGATATCTGCGTCGGAATCCTCTCCTACAGCATAGATAAAGGACTTTATCTCATTGGTAATGTGCGGTATTACCTGCACCGTCTGGCCAAGGTAATCTCCGTGACGCTCCTTTTCGAGAACATTGGAGTACACCTTGCCGGTAGTCAGGTTGGAGAATTTATTCAGATTTTCGTCAATGAAGCGCTCGTAGTGGCCGAGGTCAAGGTCGGTCTCCGCACCGTCCTCAGTCACATACACCTCACCGTGCTGATACGGGCTCATTGTGCCCGGGTCAACGTTTATATAGGGGTCAAGCTTCTGAGAAGCTACTTTCAGACCCCTTGCTTTAAGAAGGCGTCCGAGTGAAGCTGCTGTAATGCCCTTGCCAAGTCCCGATACAACGCCGCCCGTTACGAAAATGAACTTTTTGGTCATAACTCAATGTCTCCTTCAAATACTGTTTCTGCATAGCCGGTAAGATAAACCGTTTCGTCCGTATATTCGATAACGAGGTTGCCGCCCTTGAGCTTGACGGTGATGGGCTCGTTCTTTCTGCAAAGACCGTTTTCGACCGCTGCAACAGCAACTGCGCAGGCGCCTGTTCCGCAGGCCCATGTTTCGCCGCTGCCTCGCTCCCAGACACGCATCTCTATCGTGTGGTCATCTATTACCTTGACAAACTCGGCATTGACACGCTCCGGGAAAAGCTCGCTGTTCTCAAAGAGCGGTCCGATCTTTTCAAGGTCTACCTTGTCAACATTGTTGCAGAATACAACGCTGTGCGGGTTGCCCATAGATACGCAGGTAATGTTGTATTCCTCGCCGCCGATCGTAACAGGCTCGTTTATTACTTTAGGCTTGTTGATAGCCACCGGTATCTCGTCCGAACGCAGCACTGCCTTGCCCATGTCTACACGGAGCACATCGACCTCGCCGTCGTGACGGAATGCTTTAAGGGTCTTTATGCCGCTGAGAGTTTCTATCTTTACCGTATCGCCCTGAACCATATTATGGTCAAAGAGATACTTGCCTACGCAGCGGATGCCGTTGCCGCACATCTTGCCCTCGCTGCCGTCAAGGTTATACATCTTCATCTTTGCGTCAGCCACATCCGACGGGCAGATAAGGATAACGCCGTCGCCGCCGATGCCGTAGCGTCTGTCTGCAAAGCGGACACTGAGACCTTCGGGGTTGTTTATCTTCTGATTGAAGCAGTTGAAATAGATATAGTCGTTGCCGCAGCCCTGCATCTTTGTAAAGCGCAGCTTCATCTTTGTTGTTCTCATGTTGTTGATATCAACAAGCTCGGTGCTGTACTCTGAGTAGCGGCTCTTGAGCGAATCTGCAAGCGCATTGGCTGTATCTATAGAGGTAAGGCAGGGAATATTGCGCTCGACTGTCTTTCTTCTGATCTTAACGCTGTCGCGTGTGGGTATCCTTCCCTTTGAAGAGGTGGAGATAACATAGTTGATCTTGCCGCTCTCGATAAGGGTAAGAGTGTTTTCCTTGTCGTTCTCGTGTATCTTGTCTACCTCGATAACATCAAGTCCGTAGTTCCTGAGTGTCTGCGCCGTACCCTTTGTTGCGTAGAGCGTGAAGCCAAGCTCATCGTACTTCTTGGCAACATCACCTATCTCGTTCTTATCGGGGTTGCGTACTGTGATGAATACGCCGCCGTGCTTCTTCATCTTGTAGCCTGCTGCGATAAGACCCTTGTAGAGAGCTTCCTCGAGTGTGCCTGCTATGCCGAGCACCTCTCCTGTAGACTTCATCTCAGGACCGAGCTGATTGTCAACATTTATGAGCTTTTCAAAGGAGAATACCGGTACCTTTACTGCAACGTACGGCGAACGTCTGAACAGGCCTGTGCCGTAGCCCATGTCTGCAAGCTTCTCGCCAAGCATTGCTCTTGTTGCAAGGTCTACCATGGGAACGCCCGTTACCTTGCTGATATACGGGATAGTTCTTGAAGAACGCGGGTTGACCTCGATAACATAGAGCTTGCCCTTGTAGATAAGATACTGTATGTTTACAAGACCCTTTGTCTTGAGTGAAACCGCAAGATTCTTTGAGGTATTTATGATATTCTGGGTCATCTCATCGCTGATGTTCCATGCAGGATATACAGCTATCGAGTCGCCGGAATGTATGCCTGCGCGCTCAACGTGCTGCATGATGCCAGGAATGAGTATATCCTCACCGTCGCATATAGCATCAACTTCAAGCTCTGTACCTGAGAGATACTTGTCTATGAGTATCGGGTTCTCGATATCCTGAGCAAGGATTATTGCCATATATTCCCTGACGTCTGCTTCGTTGAATGCGATTATCATGTTCTGGCCGCCCAAAACGTAGGACGGACGCAGAAGTACGGGATAGCCTATGCGCTGAGCTACGTCCAGTGCTTCCTCTGTAGTCATTACCGTGAAGCCCTCCGGACGCTTTACATTGTGAAGCTCCAGAAGCTCGTCAAAACGCTCTCTGTCCTCAGCCATGTCGATGCTGTCTGCTGAGGTGCCAAGGATGTTTACTCCGCTCTCGCTGAGGAACTTTGTCAGCTTGATAGCTGTCTGACCGCCGAATGCAACAACAACGCCGTAGGGCTTCTCTGTCTTGATGATGCCCATTACGTCCTCGTTGGTGAGCGGCTCAAAGTAAAGTCTGTCGGCTGTATCAAAGTCGGTCGAAACTGTCTCGGGATTGTTGTTTACGATAACAACATCATAACCTGCCTTCTTGAGCGCCCATACGCAGTGGACCGAAGCATAGTCGAACTCGATGCCCTGTCCTATTCTGATAGGCCCTGAACCGAATACGATGATCGTCTTGTTAGTGGAGTTCTTTTCCTTGATGAAGCTCTCGGCCTCGTTGTCCTTATCAAAGGTGGAATAGAAATAGGGAGTTTCTGCGGCAAACTCGGCTGCGCAGGTATCTACCATCTTGTAAACAGGCACCATCGGGTTCTCTATCTTCTTTCCCGTGAGCGCTTCTATTGTCTTGTCAAGGAAGCCCATAAGCTTTGCCCTGCGGTAGAGATCGTCATTAAGCTCGCCCTTTTTCAGTTCTTCCTCGCAGTTTGCAAGGTTGAGCATCTTGTAAAGGAACCACTCGTCTATCATTGTGACGGCGTGTATATCATCAACTGAAATACCTCTTCTGAGTGCTTCATATACGCAGAAAATACGCTCGTCATCGCAGACATGGAGTCTTTCGCGCAGATCATCTGTGCTCATATCTGCGAACTTCTGCGAAGACATTGTGTCGTGTCTGATCTCTGCTCCTCTTACAGCCTTCATAAGAGCCTGCTCAAACGAAGGAGCAATAGACATTACCTCACCGGTAGCCTTCATCTGCGTACCGAGAGTTCTCTTTGCATAAACAAATTTATCAAACGGCCATTTCGGGAACTTTACAACGATATAGTCAACAGCAGGCTCGAAGCAGGCATAGGTGGTGCCTGTAACTACGTTCTTGATCTCGTTGAGAGTGTAGCCGATAGCAAGCTTTGCTGCGACCTTGGCTATCGGATAGCCCGTAGCCTTTGAAGCAAGCGCAGACGAACGCGATACACGGGGATTTACCTCGATAACCGCATATTTGAAGCTTTCGGGTTCAAGCGCAAACTGCACGTTGCAGCCGCCTTCAACGCCAAGCGCGCGGACGATATCAAGCGCAGCCGAACGGAGCATCTGATATTCCTTGTCTGCAAGGGTAACGGCAGGAGCAACAACGATGCTGTCGCCCGTATGTACGCCAACAGGATCAACATTCTCCATTGAGCAGACTGTGATAGCATTGCCCATACGGTCACGCACTACCTCAAATTCGATCTCCTTCCAGCCTGAGATGCATTTTTCTACAAGCACCTGTGTGATAGGCGAAAGCGCAAGACCGTTTGAGGTTATCTCACGCAGCTCGTCCTCATTGTTGACGATGCCGCCGCCTGTGCCGCCGAGTGTGAATGCCGGGCGGATAATGACCGGATAACCGATCTGATTTGTGAATTCTATAGCTGACTGAACGTCATTTACTACTGTTGACGGGATGCAGGGCTGACCTATGGATTCCATAGTATCCTTGAACATCTGTCTGTCCTCAGCCTTGTCTATGGTCTCGGGATTAGCGCCGAGAAGCTTGACATTATACTTTTTGAGGAAGCCTTCCTTTGCAAGCTGCATCGAAAGTGTAAGACCGGTCTGTCCTCCGAGTGTGGAAAGGAGAGAATCCGGCTGCTCCTTGATAATGATCCTCTTTACGGTCTCAAGTGTCAGCGGCTCGATATATACCTTATCAGCCATTGCCTTATCCGTCATTATGGTAGCAGGGTTGGAGTTTACGAGAATTACTTCAAGCCCTTCTTCCTTCAGCGCACGGCAGGCCTGTGTACCTGCATAGTCAAACTCGGCAGCCTGTCCGATCACGATAGGACCGGAACCGATCACAAGAACTCTCTTTAAGCTTTTATCCTTAGGCATTGTTTTTTACCTCCTGCATCATGTCAATAAATTTATCAAAAAGGAAAGCAGTGTCAAGCGGACCTCCGCAGGCTTCCGGATGGAACTGTACGGTAAAAGCAGGTCTGTCTGTATATGTAACGCCCTCGCAGGTGCCGTCATTAGCATTTACAAAGCTCATGTATGCGCCCTCCGGGAGAGTATCCGCCAAGACCTCATAGCCGTGGTTCTGGCTCGTGATATATACTCTGCCTGTTTTCGTATCTGTAGCAGGCTGGTTCTCGCCTCTGTGACCGTATTTGAGCTTTCTGGTAGAAGCGCCGTTTGCGGCCGCAAAAAGCTGATGACCAAGGCATATACCGAAGGTCGGGATCTTCTCGTTGCTGAGTATGCGCAGCTGTTCGATTATCTCAGGGTTATCCTGCGGGTCGCCGGGGCCGTTTGAGAGCATAAGGCCGTCGGGAGCCATTGCCTTTATTTCCTCTGCTGTCGTATATGCGGGAACTACCGTAACATTGCAGCCCCTTTTGACAAGCTCGCAGCGGATATTCTTCTTTGTGCCGAAGTCCATCAGCACGACATTGAACTTAGCGTTCTCGGCTTCAAAATACTGCTTTTCCTTGCAGGTAACATATTTTACTGCCGGCTCAGATCTGAATGCCTTGAGCTCTTCAAAGTCGCTTTCGCCGGGCTGTGTATACATGATCTTTGCATTCATAACACCATATTCACGCACTGTCTTTGTAAGGCAGCGTGTGTCGATGCCGTATATTCCGGGGATATCTTTCTCCTTTAAAAAGGCGTCAATCACACCCTCGCAACGGAAGTTGGAAGGCTGCTGACACCACTCTCTGACGATATAAGCCGAAAGTACCGGCTGTTTGCTTTCAAAATCAGAAGGAATAACACCATAGTTGCCGATCAGAGGAAAGGTTTGACAAACAAGCTGTCCAAAATAGCTGGGATCAGTCAGAGTTTCAAGATAGCCGGTCGTAGCCGTTGTAAAAACGAGCTCACCGACAGACACTTTCTCTGCACCGAAAGCATACCCCTCATACACATCTCCGTTCTCCAAAACTAGATAGGCCTTTTTCTCCATTTTCTACCAATCCTTTCCCGCGGAAAATTTCCGCATTTGTGATTTTGTCAGCGCCGCACAGAAGCGCGGCTTGACCGCACAGGTGTACGGTCTATAGTATCCTGCCCACAAAAATGAGCAGAGATAATACAAGGAACAGGGTCAATTCTCGTAAGTGCTGAGCAGCCGCTTTGCGACCTCAGCCTTGGTGATGCGCAGATCCATCGCCTGCTTTTCAAGATATCGGTGTGCCTGAGCTTCTGTCATTGAAAGGTATTCCATAAGTATGCCCTTTGCCCTGTTTACAAGGCGTATCTCTTCATTCTGCTTCTGGAGCTTCACCTTTTCGTGCCGGATACCTCTCATCCGGTTATGGCTTGCTCTCAGATATGTTACAGCCTTATGGAACATATATCTGCTCACCGGCTTGGCGATAACGGACACTCCCGCCTCCCACATGGTTTTTTCTATCTGCTGCTCATATTCACGGCCAACAAACAGAAGTATGCAGGAATCGGTATTGTGCGCAAGATACACGGCTGTCCGGTCGCTTGCCTCGTCCGAAAGCGGCGAATCCACCAAGATCAGATCATAAGCCTTTGCAAGAGCTGATTTTTTGCCCTCAGCAGCGCTCAGTGCGCTGTCCGGCAGGATAAGCTCTTCCTCCATGAGCAGCTTTGTCAGACCGTCTATACCCTGACTTTTTGACGATATTATCAGAATATTTTCCAAGCGTCCGACATCCTTCCATGAGAGCCCTTTAAAATTCCAGCACCGCACGGTACGGATATAAAACAGGCTCTGAGCTTTGAATATACGCCCCGCCAGGCATTATTGTACCGCTTTGACAAGCTGACATCCGCCGGGGCGACTGCCGCAGAGATCGGTCACTTTTTTCAAAAGGACGCACCTCTCCCTACTGGTCTTATATTCAATTTATTATAATATCAGATTATTGTCATTTTGTCTATCGTAAATTATTCACAAATATAGATTATTACAACTTCTTTTACTGGCAATAATAAATATTCCGCCAAAAAAGGCAAGGTATAAAAAATATGGAGAAAAAATCTGCACGATCGGCAAATTTTTTCTCCTTAAAATCACATCATTCAGTTCTCAATGCTGCAACGGGATCTCTCTTGGCTGCCTTTCTTGACGGGATAATGCCTCCTATAAGTGTAAGCAATACACTCAGCAGGATAAGTATTACCGCATAAGGCAGCGGCAGGAACGCATTTACAGTATCCATGCCCGAAATAATGTGGATAACAACATTTATAGGTATGAGCATCAGCAGAGATACTCCTATGCCTATCAGTCCCGAAAGCAGTCCTATAATGAAGGTCTCTGCATTGAACACACGGGAAATATTTTTCTTTGATGCGCCTATTGCCCTGAGTATTCCTATCTCCTTGGTCCTTTCGAGAACTGAGATATAGGTTATTATTCCTATCATTATCGAAGAAACTATCAGCGAGACCGCAACAAATGCCATAAGCACATAAGATATCACATTTATTATCGTTGTGACTGATGACATCAGCAGCCCCACAAGATCGGTGTAGGTTATTTTATCGTCCTCTTCTACCGTTTTGTTGTAGTTTTCGATGCACTCTGCTATTTTTTCCTTGTTCTCAAAACTGTCTGCATAGATAGCGATAGAGGACGGTGCTTCAACGCTTACGACACCAAGCTTTACAAGATTGTCGTCATAGCTGCCGGACGAAATGTATTTGTTGTACATTCCGATGAGCATTTCCTTTGCGGCGGCTGATTCCTGAGAGAGAAGGAAGGCGTCCACGACCTCAGCCATCTGTTCTTCGGTCATTTCCTCCGGCTTGATGTTCTGGAGCATAGCAAGCACCGATGAGGTCTGGCCGGGCTTTGAGGCATTGCCCGAAGGCGCGGACGTAAGCTGCGAAGGAATCTGCGCACCCTGCGGGAGCATGGCCGCTTCCTTTTGCAGATTGGAATAAACCATTGTAAACAAAGCGGCCTTTTCGCTGGTTTTCAGTGAGAGCAGATATTTCTTTGCGCTCTCGGCTTTTTCATCGTCTGTTTCCGCCTTGAAGGGTATGCCCGAAAGCACATTCTTATCAGGCGAAGCGATCTGCGCCTTTACTATCTCGCTGTTGTTCGTGTAGTCAATGATATAGTCTGTAAGCGCCCTTGTATAAGCGATGTTTGACTTGATGAATACGGTCTCCACTCCCTCTTTGGGCTTTATTATGCCTGTAATACGGAGCTTTACGGCGCTTTTCAGCTTGTTTTCTATGCGCAGGGTATCCTTTGAGATATCATCATAGGTCCCGCGGCTGTTCTTCTCAAACATATCACAGGCGGGCAGCAGATAAAAGTCCCTGCTGCATATATCCTTGTAATCAAGCCGCTGTGATTTTATGGTAAATTCCTCGCTCTTGTCAATGCTTCTGAGGATATCACGGTATTCGCTCGTTTTGAGTATGCCAAGCTTGTAAAGCGGCAGGACAGGCACCTCGTTGTTGCTGTCGAGCACAAGCACCATCTCATCGTAGGCAGACGGAAGGGAACCGTAGACTATATCGTAATTTTCGGTGATAGCCTTGCTTATTCCCGAACCGTCAGAGCCCGGTATGATCTGTGAATATACCTGATTGCCGCCGAACATATTTGTTGCTGCCGCAGACGAAAACGCCTCTGTGCTGCCGTAGGACATCATCATGCCGATATTGGTCTTTTGCAGCTCATCGTCAACAAGAGTACTGCCGTCCGAATTGACAAGCACATTATCGTCATCGTAGGAGAAAAGCCCGAACTTGGTCGCGTAGGAATAAACTATTCCGTTGCCGCCGATATACTTGTGTATCTCGCTGTCTTTATCATCAAGATACTTTTTGAAGCGTGTAAGGTTGTTTTCCGTTACAGTGGTTGACATATCAACAAGCATCTGCATCCTTCTGGGATTGGAATATACCGCATTCATGTCGTGGTCAACATTTTCATTCTTGTCGGAATCATCAACATTCATCATGCTCTTTATGTCGATGGTCTCTGCATCTATGGTTATCGGATATGACGACATGGTGTCGCGCTGGATATCTGTGATGTAAGCATTTACACCCGATGAAAGCGCCTGTATCAGTGCAATGCCGATAATGCCGATAGAGCCTGCAAATGAGGTAAGTATCGTTCTGCCCTTTTTCGTCCTCAGATTATTGAAGCTGAGTGAAAGCGAGGTCAGGAACGACATAGAAGAACGTCCCATATTCTTATGCACAGGCTCCTTATTTTCTTCCTTTGCTTCGCAGGGATTCGTATCTCCGGTTATCCGGCCGTCACTCAGCCTGACTATCCTTGTAGCGTACTTATCAGCAAGCTCAGGATTATGCGTTACCATTATAACAAGCCTGTCCTTTGCCACTTCATTCAGCAGATCCATTACCTGAACACTGGTTTCGCTGTCGAGAGCGCCGGTCGGCTCGTCTGCAAGAAGAATATCCGGATCGTTCACTAAGGCTCTTGCAATAGCCACCCTCTGCATCTGACCGCCGGAAAGCTGATTAGGCCTTTTATGCGTCTGGTCGCCAAGGCCTACCTTTTCGAGTGCTTCCTTTGCTCTTTTCTTTCTTTCGGAGCGCGAAATGCCCGATATCGTAAGTGCAAGCTCCACATTGGAAAGCACAGTCTGATGCGGTATCAGGTTATAGCTCTGGAACACAAAGCCTATGGTATGGTTCCTGTAGGAATCCCAATCCCTGTCCTTGTATTTTTTTGTAGATATGCCATTGATTATCAGGTCGCCGCTGTCATAGCGGTCAAGACCGCCGATGATATTGAGAAGTGTAGTCTTGCCCGAACCGCTCGGCCCGAGTACGGCCACAAACTCGTTATCACGGAAGCTCAGGCTCACATCGTCAAGAGCTGTCTGAGTAAGATCTCCCGTGACGTATTTTTTTCTGATATTTTTGATCGTCAGCAAAGCACTTTCCCTCCGGTAGACCCCTCAATAAGCCTTCGGGGCCAGATTTATAGATCATATATAAACATAGTCGTATAAGTATTATAACATACCGCACACCGATATGTAAATAATACAAAATAAAACTACACGGAAATCAACTTTCTTTAAAAGAAAATTAAAAGTGTGCCGTTCTGAACACAGATGATCAACTTTAGTCAGTCACATAATTTGCATTATTGAAATGATTATTGATTGTAATAGGCGTTAAAATAACCATTTCGCTGTTGATGATTTTTGAAAATTGATTTCCGTGAGTATACTTAACTGAAATTAATGTTATTATTGTCAATTATTGCCATGCATTAAGAGTATATTCTGATGGTTATATAGATTTAATAAGAATATTTAAGAATTCCTTTGAAAGATATGGGATATTTTGTTAAATAAGTAAAAAATACTCTATTGATATTGACATACACAAGTATTTTTAATATAATACGGAAAGTTGATTTTTGCAGGAATATGGCGGGTACTTTTGCCCTCCTAAAAATAATTGCAGTGGCAGGAGTTGTGATTCTATGGAAGAAAATATTGAGAAAAGAACCGAAAAGGAGATCGACCTTGGAATAATATTCCGTTTACTGAAAAGATACATTATCCTGATCGTTCTCGTGACGCTTCTTTTCGGGGCAGCAACATATCTTTATTCAAGATATTTCATTGTCAAGCAGTATTCCGCAAGCGCAACATTGATAGTAAACAATAAAACAAGTGACAAGACGACCTACAGCACTACCGAACTTAATGCCGCTCAGGATCTTGCAGAGCTTTATGCAGTCATTATCAAGTCTGACACTGTACTCCAGAAGGTAATTGATAATCTTAACCTTAACATGACATACTCACAGCTCAATAAATGCATCAGCGTTTCGTCAGTAAACAAGACGCAGATATTTAAAATTACAATGGTATATAAAAACGCTGAGTTTGCCGAGAAAGTAATGGATGAAATAGTAAAGGTAGCTCCGCCTATCGTTGCAGACATGGTTGAGGCGGGTTCTGTTAAAGTTGTCAGTGAAGCAAGCATAGACAACAACGGAAATGCCGTCAGCCCGA
>CADCKR010000034.1:0-17138 GCA_902802105.1 uncultured Ruminococcus sp. | reverse complement strand
TTATAAAAGAGCTTATCAACAATAAGTTCAAGACAGAGGACGATGTTATCAATACGCTTCATGTACCGCTTATCGGTATTATTCCCGAAGTTGACAGAAAGGAGTTCCATAAATAATGAGCAGAAGGATCCGCAAACCTACCACAAAAGAGATATTGAGCGTGGCTGATGAAAATGCTCCTTTCAATTATGTTGAAGCATACAAGATGCTTTGTACGAACTTTGAGTTTATTGCCGCAGCTCAGGATTGCAAAAACATTATGATAACCTCTACAGTTGCGAATGAGGGTAAGACAAACGTTTCTTCAAATCTTGCGCAGACTCTTGCAGGATATGACAAGAAGGTCTGCCTTGTAGAATGCGACCTCAGACGCCCCAGTGCTCACAGGCTTATTCTTATGAGCAGAAACACAGAGGGTCTGACAAATGTACTGAAAGGTGAGATTGAGCTTTCAAAAGCAGTAAAAAGGGTAGGCGAAAGCAATCTCCATGTTCTTCTTGCGGGTTCAACACCTCCTAACCCTTCTGAGCTTCTTGCAAGCGATAAGATGAAGAATGTCATTGATGAGCTTGCCAAAGAATATGACTACATTATATATGATACTCCTCCTGTTTTGCTTGTAACAGATGCTGCTACGCTTGGCAAATATATGGACGGTGCACTTCTTGTTGTCAGCCACAACAGGGTAGAAAGGAGCCTTGCGCTGAAGGCAAAGAAAAACCTTGAAGCAGCCGGCGTAAAGATCTTAGGTGCTGTTTACAGTATGTACAGCGTCAAGGCAGCAGGTGCATATTCAAGCTATTCTTCTTATAATTACTATTACTACGGCTATGGCTACGGCTATGGCTATGGCTATGCGCCAAAAGATAAAAAAGAAAAAGATAAGAAGTAAGGTTCAGTGATGAGCATGATAGATATGCACTGCCATATTCTGCCCGGAATAGATGACGGCGCACAAACAGCAGAGGAATCAATAGAGCTTTTGCACGCAGAAAAAAAGCAGGGGATAGACAGGATAGTTTTCACACCTCATTTTCATCCCGAAAGAATATCCCTTGAGAAATTTTTGAAGCGCAGAGCAGAAAGCTATGAGCTGCTGAAAAATACAGAGGGATTCTCTGAATTGAAAATTGATACCAAGCTTGGAGCAGAGGTTTTCTTTTCTATGCGTATTATTGATATGGATGTTTCCAAGCTTTGCTTTGAAGGAACTGACTATGTTCTGATAGAGCTTCCTACTACCGCGAGACCATACGGTGTGACGCATACTATGCAGAGTCTTCTTGAACGCGGCATTACGCCGATACTTGCCCATGTAGAAAGATACGGCTATTTTACAAGTGATCCCACACAGCTGTATGATCTGGTCACGCTCGGATGCGTTGCACAGGTGAATGCTGCCGCTGTAGTAAACGGTATGGGTGCTAAGGGCGTCAATGCCTTGCAGTATATAAATTGGGAATTGGCTCAGATAATCAGCAGCGATGCGCATTCCATTGAAACAAGACCGCCGAACACATTGGCCGCGTATAATTTTGTCAACAAAAAGCTTGGAGAAAATTATACCGATTGGCTCAAAGAAAATGCCTGTACAATATACAGCAACAGGATATTTGATATACCTGTTGTTCACAAGCCAAAGAAATTTTTAGGACGATGGAGATAGCTTTAAGGCTTTGCTCTCCGTCAGTTAATATCTGACAATTTTCACGGAAATCAATTTTCAAAAATCATCAACAGCGAAATGGTTATTTTAACGCCTATTACAATCAATAATCATTTCAATAATGAAAATTATGTGACTAAAGTTGATCATCTGTGTTCAGAACGGCACACTTTTAATTTTCTTTTAAAGAAAGTTGATTTCCGTGGACAATTTTCTTTTTGTATTGACAATTTGCTTGATTATATGTTAAAATGTCAAAGATGTATAGTACCATTTTTGTATCAATATAGAATTGAAGAGGTGAAATGAGGTGAATTCTTTGAGCATAGAAACAAAAACTCCTGAAGTGGCAAAGGAAGAATCGAAATTTGATTCTTCGGAGTTCAAATATGCTCCGAAACCTTTTTATAGCTTTTGTAAGCGGCTGTTTGATTTTATAGTATCATTGATAAGTCTATTGATCCTGTTAATACCGTTTGCGATCATTTCAATAATTATACTTATAGACGACCATGAGGCATCGTCTATTTTTGTTCAGAAGCGCGTCGGCAAAAACGGAAAGCTGTTTAAAATATACAAATTCCGTACTATGTGCGCTAACGCCGAGGATAAGCTTGTTGATCTGGCTGATATGAATGAGATGGATGGACCTGTGTTTAAAATAAAGGATGATCCAAGGATCACAAAGGTAGGTTCTTTTCTTCGCACATCAAATATAGATGAGCTTCCTCAGCTTTTCAATATTCTTTTAGGTCATATGTCTTTTGTAGGACCGCGTCCGGCTCTTCCTAAGGAAGTAGAGCAGTACAGAGAGAGCGACAGGCTCAGACTTCTGGTTACGCCCGGTCTGACTTGCTATTGGCAGGCTACAAAGAACAGGAACGAAATATCCTTCGATGAATGGATGGCAATGGATCGTCAGTACATAATGGACAGAAGTGTTGGAGTAGATATAAAGCTGATATTCAAGACCTTCCTGTTTTTGTTTAAAAAAAGCGGATGCTGATTTTGTGTATTAATGTAAATTGATCGGTTTATACTCCGTTTACAGTATCTGCATTAAAAAATATTTCTGATAGTTCTTTCAAGAAGATCTGTCCTTTTGGTTAATGTTTGTTTCGCAGCTTCATTATACCGGATCAGGGACAGATTTTTTCTTTTTAATAGAACTCATGTAAAATAATATATCTGGCAGTGATAAAATGACTAACATTATGCTCAGCGGAAAAACTGTTTTAGTTACAGGTGCGGCAGGTTTTATAGGTGCAAATCTTATAAAGCGTCTGCTTTCAGATGTGCCGGATGCTAAGATAGTTGGTTTAGACAATTTGAATGATTATTATGATGTACGGATTAAGGAATACCGCCTTGAAGAACTGAACAGGAATGAAAATTTTGTGTTTATCAAAGGCAGCATAGCTGATAAGGAGCTGGTCAATTCTGTCTTTGAGAGTTATCGTCCTTCTGTTGCGGTCAATCTGGCAGCACAGGCAGGCGTGCGCTATTCAATTACGGATCCTGAATCTTGTATAGAGTCCAACATAGTAGGCTTCTTTAATATTCTGGAGGCTTGCCGTAATTATCCGGTGGAGCATCTGGTATATGCTTCAAGCTCGTCGGTTTACGGATCAAACCCAAAAGTGCCGTACAGCACAGATGATAAAGCTGATGCTCCGGTTTCGCTTTATGCGGCAACAAAAAAATCAGACGAGCTTATGGCTCATGCCTACTCAAAGCTGTATAACATTCCATCTACCGGTCTTCGTTTCTTTACGGTCTATGGTCCTGCCGGACGGCCGGATATGGCATACTTCGGATTTACAAACAAGCTTGTTAACGGTGAAACTATAAGGATATTCAACTACGGCAGATGCAAGCGTGATTTTACCTATATTGATGATATCGTTGAGGGTATTTTCAGAGTAATGCAGGGCGCACCCGAAAAGAAAGACGGTGAGGACGGTCTTCCGGTTCCGCCTTATGCGATATATAACATTGGAAATAATCATCCGGAAAACCTTCTTGATTTTGTGCGGATACTTTCAGAGGAATTAGTTCGTGCAGGCGTTCTGCCTGAAAATTATGATTTTGAGGCACACAAGGAGCTTGTTCCCATGCAGCCGGGCGATGTACCTGTCACTTTTGCCGATACAGACGCTCTTGAAAGAGATCACGGCTTCAAGCCGTGTACGTCCCTGCGCGACGGTTTGAGAAAATTTGCAGAGTGGTACAGGGAATTCTATATGTAAGGAATATCTCATCCGGCATGGTCTCTGGGAGAAATATTCGGCAACACAGGATGCTATATTACGCTATCTTGACAATATGCATGACATCAGGTATCTTTATATATCTGCAAAAGGCAGCAAAGACGATGTTCAGGATATGTATCTTGTTGATGCGACCGACCAGCCTATCTATGAGGTCGGCTATTATGAAGATCGTGAAGCCGAATTGCTCGGCATGGATATTGCCGATATTAAAGAACCGATAATTTCCCATGGAGATTGGGGCTGGCTATGCTCTGCATTCAGTCCGGTCTATAATTCCGATGGAGAGTGTGTATGTGTCGTTGGCTGTGATTTTGGCATGGATGACGTTATGAATGAACGTATGCAATTCATGTTCTATCTTTTCCTGGGAGCGTTTGTATTTACGGTGATCGTTCAGATCCTGGCAATGTTCTTCATAAATAAAACGGTAGTTAAGCCTTTGGATGCCATGACGATCGAAATGAAAAAGTTCAGGCCTGCAAAGAATATTACTTATGAAGAGGCCGGAGTTATTGATCTTCCTATTAAAAGAAGCGATGAGATCGGTGCGATATATAACGGCATTCGTTCTATGCAGACAAATATTATAGATCACCTGAATGATCTTTCTGCTCTTCAGAAGGATAAGATAAAGGCTGAGCAGGATATAAAGGACAAGGAAAAACAGATAGATCAGCTCAGTGAGGAAAACAACAAGGATACACTTACCGGAGTCGGAAGCAAATATGCTTATGCACGAAAGGTAGATGAGCTTAATCAAAATTTGGCCGATGGTAATGCCGAATTTGCTCTTGTGATGGTCGATATGAACAATCTGAAAAAGGTCAACGATTAACACGGCCACAAAGCCGGCGATCTGTATATCCGCGGATGCTGCGATATGGTATGTGAAGCGTATAAAGAATCATCGGTTTTCAGGATCGGCGGTGATGAATTTGTCGTTGTCGTGCAGGGAAGTGACTATAAAGCGCGGCATGAAATTTTTGATGATCTTAAAGAAAGCTTTGAAAAAAGCTACAAACAGAGTGACAAAGACCCGTGGCTCAGGTTTTCGGCATCATTAGGTATGTCGGAAAAACGCATCGGGAGATACGACCGTTGATCTTGTGTTCCGACGTGCAGACAAGGCTATGTATAAGGATAAGAAACAATTCAAGCTCATGCATGGCAGCTATAGATAAAATGTCACCGGATCGTAATACAGACTGTGCAGAAACAGCTTTTGCACAGTCTGCTGCGCATTGGCCAGACTGCAAATTTTTCACAAAATCACTTGACAAATTGAAAATACCGGAGTATAATTAACTCCTGAGGTTTTATTGATGCGGATGTAGCTCATCTGGTAGAGCGCAACCTTCCCAAGGTTGATGTGGCGAGTTCGAGTCTCGTTATCCGCTGAAGCGGCGAGCCGCAGCCAATTTTGCGTCCGACTTTTTGTCGGGCGCAATTTTTCTTTCCGCTAATGACAGAAATATTTTTATTGTACTGATGCCGGTAAAATAATACTAATTCCTGATAAAAAGCAGACTTAGGTTTGCGAGGATGATTTTCGCAAGACGCGGCGGAGGACGCAGGAATCCTGATGGATTCCGAGAACGACAACAAAGTATTGCGGAAATCAGACCGCAAAAATTGTCTGCTTTTTGTTAGGTATTAGTATAAATTTATCTGATATTTTTCTTTTTAATTGAAAGCCCCCGGCAAAGTCTTCTGACAAAAATTGATTTCCATGTTTTTTATCAAAAAGGACTTGACAAATCACGAATAACATAGTATAATAATGAAGCTGTCACAAGTGAATATATGCGGATGTAGCTCATCTGGTAGAGCGCAACCTTGCCAAGGTTGAGGTAGCGAGTTCGAGCCTCGTCATCCGCTGAAACGCCCCGGCACTGATGTGTCGGGGCTTAATTAATTGTGCAGTAAAAGTACTCGCAGGGTGAATGGTTTTACTGCACAAAAACAGGAGAGAATCAAAAATTCTCTCCTGAAAATATTACTTGGATTCTTTCTTTTCTTTTTGCTTCTTATTGCGCTTGATCACCAAAAGAAGCCACATAACAGGTACGGCAATGGCAAACAAAGCTATTGCTATATAAGTTATAGTTTCGCCTGTGTCAATGTACGGATTCGATGACTCACCGTCTCCGGGGGCATCACCTACGGCGGTAAATATCCATTTGAATATTACTTCGCCTTCGATATGTGCTTTGCCGGTTTTTGGTCTGACGACCCTGACGCCGTTGAAATCATATACTCTGTGTCCTTCATCTACTGCTGCATCATAATCGCCGGAAGCGTTCCAGACGATATCAGCTCTGAGCACACGGCTTTCACCGGGACCGTACTTTCCGAGACTGAGCGGTTCCTCACGCACATCGGGAGCACCTTCACCGGTCACCTTGCCGCTGTAGACAAGTCTGTTGTCGAGATAAAGTTTAAGTACACACTCATTTTCAAGATCAATGTCTCCGTACTTGGTCATCGGCTGAGCATTGAAAAATATCTTATATCCTGCATCCTCGCGCAGGTTCATTATCTGTATATTTTTGGTATATACCTCACCTGGAGTCATATCTTCGACTTCAAAGAAATATTCGCCGTTTTCACTTACAGAGTTTCCGTTGTCATCAAGTACAACGAGCTTTTCGGGCAATCCCGCAACAGTTCCGGCTCTCAGTTCATCCGCAAAAGCTGTAACAGCAGCCGTACTGAATATAAGCACTGCCGAAAGCAAAACAGCTATTAATTTTTTTGCACTCTTTAGCATACAGCAGGGCTCCTTTGATAAAACAAGTTATTTCAGAACGCATTACCTATGCGGCAGCAATTCCATATATAATAATGTAAAAATATTTGCCATACACTCGTTTACTATATCAAACCATACTATCTGACATAATATACTAAATTCTATTATACACTATTTTTGCTAAAAATCAATAGTTTTTGGCAATCTTTATAAAAAAAATCCCGACTTTTTACAATATTCCAAAATGCTCGTTTTAAGTAAGGAAAACTATGTAAATATGCCATTTTTTAATAATCTATGACCCACCTGCAAATCGGGATTTTAAAAAAATTAAAAATGTCAGCATAGAAATATAAAAGATTGAATTATTTTTATGACGTGCCTGTTGTTTTTTGTTTTATACAGGGAGCTAAGAGCTGTAATTTCTTCAAGCCGGACAATGCCGACCGGCTGTCAGTACCCGGATATCAGCTTATTCTTCTGCTTTAAAAAAATTTTATAAAAATGTAAAAAATATAGTGACTTTTAACTATTTTTATGATATAATCAGAAAAAATATATCTCAATTACATATTTTTAATAAGTGTGGTAAATTGATGTTAAAAAAATGGGTCAGGTGATAGGATGTTCGAGCAAGTTCTGAATATTGACCGTATGGAACAGGCTGTGGCGCTTTTTGGCACCTTTGATGAAAATATCAAGCTCATACAGAATGAGTACATGGTGTCGGTGGTGTGCCGCGGTTCTGAACTGAAGATCTCGGGTGATGCTGAAAATGTATCCCATGCGGTCAAGGTGATAGAAAGCCTGCTGAGCCTTATCAATAAAGGAGAGGCGCTCAGCGAGCAGAATGTCCGTTACTGTATGTCTCTGGTAAACGAGGGCAACGAGCACAGGATCGGGCAGCTTGGCGGCGACTGCATCTGCATAACCTCCAAAGGCCGGCCTGTCAAGCCGAAAACTCTCGGACAGAAAAGCTATGTTTCAGCTATCAGAGACAATACCGTTACCGTTGGTGTTGGTCCTGCCGGCACCGGAAAGACCTATCTTGCCGTAGCAATGGCTGTGGCGGCCTTCAGAGCGCGTGAGATAAACAGGATAATACTCACAAGGCCTGCCGTTGAAGCCGGTGAGAAGCTCGGTTTTCTTCCGGGCGACCTGCAAAGCAAGGTAGATCCTTATCTCCGCCCGCTTTATGACGCACTGTTTGATATGCTTGGAGCAGAAACATATCAGAAATATGTAGAACGAGGCAATATTGAAGTAGCTCCTCTTGCATATATGAGAGGAAGAACACTGGATGACAGCTTTATCATTCTTGATGAAGCACAGAATACAACGCCTGAACAGATGAAGATGTTCCTCACAAGGCTCGGCTTCAATTCCAAAATGGTCATCACAGGCGATATCACTCAGATCGACCTGCCGGGAGGAGTGCGCTCCGGCCTGAAGGACGCTGTAAGGATATTGAAGGATATCGACGGGATAGAAACTGTGATGTTCTCAGCAAAGGATGTTGTCAGGAACAGGCTTGTTCAGGATATTATCAGGGCATACGAAAATGCCGGTCAGAAAAGACAGAAATGAGCAGGGTTCATACAAGAAAGGTGAGGTCTAATATGGACAAGATCAAGGTAATAATCACAAACAAACAGAAGGATGTAAAGATCCCTACGGGTCTGAGAATGCTTATCAGGCGCTGCTGCAATGCCGTGCTTACTCTTGAGGAATTCGAGGGCTCGGTATCTGTCAGCGTTACTCTTGTAAACAACGCTCAGATCAGAGAGCTCAACAGGATCTACCGCAGCATCGACAGGGAAACAGACGTGCTTTCATTCCCGATGGGCGAAAACGGCAGGTATGATACCGATCCGACGACCGGTGCAAAGATACTGGGAGATATTGTCATATCTATGCCTATGGCGGTTGAGCAGGCTGAGCGCTTCGGACACAGCCTTCAGCGTGAGGTAGGCTATCTTACCGCACATTCTATGCTGCATCTTCTTGGCTATGACCATGAGGATAACGGTCTGCAAAGGATACGTATGCGTGAAAAGGAAGAAAAGGTCATGACTCAGCTCGGCCTGCCGAGTTCATCAAGCTATGTCATGAAGGATGAGTTCTGATGTCCTTTTTCAAAGGCTTCAAATACGCATTTTGCGGGATTATACGCTGCATAAAAAACGAGCGGAACATGAGATTTCATACAGTGGCTGCACTGTATGTTCTCATTTTTGCACGTTTTTTTAGTTTTTCACGTGCTGAATATGCCCTGCTGCTTCTCACTATCGGCGCCGTTATGGCTGCCGAGGCTGTAAATACATCTGTTGAAGAGCTGTGCAACAAGGTGTGCACAGAGAAAGACGACCATATAAAATACACAAAGGATGCTGCTGCCGGTGCGGTGCTGATACTTGCGTTTTTTGCCGCCGTGATAGGCGCTGTGCTTTTTTCTGACCCGCAGGGATGGAAAGCAGCTTTTGAATATTATACAGGCAGTGCTGTGCGGGCGGCTATGCTTGCAGTACTGTCGGTGCTGTCTGTTGTTTTTATAGTTATTACCCCAAAGAAAAACAGGAAGGAAAAGAAAAAATGAGCGATAGAAAAAGTGCTTTTATAGCTATTGTAGGACGTCCCAATGTAGGAAAGTCCTCCATTCTCAATAAAATGCTCGGCGAGAAGATCGCCATTGTATCATCAAAGCCTCAGACTACAAGAACAAGGATAATGGGAGTTCTTACTGAGGAAAACTGTCAGCTTGTGTTTATAGATACACCCGGTCTGCACAAGCCGAGGAACGATCTTGACCGTTTTATGCTGCGTTCTGTTAATGAATCGGTCGCAGGTGTGGATATGTGTGTGCTTGTAGTCGAGCCCGACAAGCCTGCTGCCGAGGAGGAGCTCCAGCTTATCGAAAAGTTCCGCGCTCTTGATCTTCCGGCAGTGCTTGCCATCAACAAGATAGACACCGTAAACGACAAAACAAGGCTTGCAAAACAGATATCAGAGCTTTCCGGTCTGTATGATTTCAGCGCAGTTGTGCCATGCTCGGCTCAGACAGGCTCAGGCATCGACATTCTGAAAAAGGAGATGCGTTCCCTTGCAGGCGAGGGCGATTTCCTTTTTGACGAGGATACTCTTACCGACCAGCCCGAAAGAGTTATTGCCGCTGAAATGATACGCGAAAAGCTGCTTCGCCTGTTAGAGCGCGAGATACCTCACGGAACAGCGGTTTTTGTCGAGAGGATGAAGGAGCGTCCGGACGGCAGCATCATAGATATGGATGCTACCATCTTTTGCGAGAGAGATTCCCACAAGGGCATAATCATCGGCAAGGGCGGTTCGATGCTCAAAAAAATAGGAAGCTATGCCCGTCAGGACATGGAGCGCTTTTTCGGCTGCAAGGTGAACCTTCAATTATGGGTAAAGGTCAAGGAGGACTGGCGCAACCGTGAAGCTATACTTCGCAGTCTTGGCTACGACCAGCGCACCTTTGACGAATAACTCCGCCGGCAGGCTGCCGCTTTTGATCGCGGAGCAGGCATATAAAGCGGAAAATTGAAGATGAAAAGTGGAAAATGCTGCAGTTTTTTAGTTTGGAATAATTTGTGATTTGCGGGATATAATAATACCATAGGAAACCAACTTCAGCGGAGGTGAATATGGTATGGATGAAAATACAGCATGGCAGAATTTTGTAAAGACCGGCAGCGTAAGTGATTACCTTGATTACTGCACTGCAAAGCTTGGATATCCTGTGCAGTACGTACACAAGGATTCGGAGGTATCGTATGAAAACGAGCATAGACGGACTTATCCTGAAAGAAATGACAGTCAGTGATAACGACAGGATAGTTACTGTGCTGACAAAAGAAAAAGGAATAATAAGCTGCTATGTGCGCAGAGCAAAGCATATAAAAAGCCGGAATTTTGCGCCGACTAATCTGCTCACCTTCTCCCGAATGAATATATATAACGGGAGAGGGATGTACATAATTGATGAAGCGGATGTTATCATGAGATTTTTTGATGTTGATCCTGATATAAAGAGATTTGCTCTTTCGCAGTATTTCAGCGAGCTTGTTATAAAATCCGTACCGCAGGAGGTCGAATCCGACGGTCAGCTTGAGCTGATGCTGAACTGTCTGCACCTGCTTTCAAATACCCTCAGGCCATGCGATATAATAAAAACCGTTTTTGAAATAAGGCTCGCAGTGCTCTCCGGCAGTACACCCAATATTCTTTTTTGCGATGAATGTGGCTGCTACGAAGCTGACAGAATGTATTTTGACTACAATAAAAACAAGCTTTTGTGCAGCGGCTGCTGCCGCGGCGGCGATTGTCTTAGTGAGCTTTCGGTGGGCGCTGTCAGGGCAATGAGATATATAATTGTATCAGAACCTAAAAAGATTTTTTCGTTTCACATTTCCGAAAGTGCGCTGAAACAGCTTTATGACTGTTCGGAAAACTATATTATCAGTATGTTTGAATACAGACCCAAAACACTTCAATACTATGACTCTATAAGAAAGCTTTTCTGAATCTGCCGATGCGCAGTTCAGAAGAGGTACAAAAAGTAAAGGAACATATCAATATGAACAGAGACCATATTTCTCTCGAGCTTGACAAGATACTTGAAAAGCTTGCAGAACAGACTTCGTTTGAGGATGCGGCAGAGCTTGCAAGGAGCATCGAGCCTTCGTCAGGGCTTTTTGAGGTGAATGAGCTTCTGAAGGAAACCTATGACGCTCATGCGCTTTCCGGCAGGTTCGGCGCACCCTCATTCGGGAACTTACACAATATAACCAACGCGCTCAGACGTGCACAGGCAGGCGCGGTGCTTACTACACTTGAACTGCTCAGAGCGGCCGCCCTTCTCAGAGTAATACGCTCTGTCACGGAATGGAGGGATAAGTCCGCGTCAATAGAGACCTGTCTGGATATGCGCTTCAATGCGCTTTCACCCAATAAATTTCTTGAAAACAAAATAACCTCATCAATCTTGTCCGAGGAGGAGATAGCTGATAATGCTTCTCCTGAGCTTGCTTCTATCAGGCGGAAGATAACGGCGGCTTCATCACGCATAAGAGAAAAGCTTGACAAGCTGATACGTTCGTCCACGATGCAGAAATACCTTCAGGACAGCATCGTTACTATCAGGAGCGGAAGGTTCGTCATACCCGTAAAGGCTGAGTTCCGCTCTGCTGTGCCCGGACTTGTACATGACACCTCATCGAGCGGTGCTACAGTGTTTATAGAGCCGATGAGCGTAGTTGAGGCAAACAATGACATACGCCTTCTCCGCTCAAAGGAGCAGACTGAGATCGACAGGATACTTGCAGAGCTTTCATCGGAGCTTGGCGCTTATGCGGACAGTATAAGTCAGAGCTACCGTATACTTACCGAGCTTAATGTTATTTTTGCAAAGGCGCATCTTGCCTACAAAATGAAAGCAACGCTGCCAAAAATGAACGACAGCGGCAGGATAATACTTAAAAATGCAAGACATCCGCTTATCGACCCCGAAAAGGTCGTGCCTACAAATATCGAGCTTGGAGTCAGCTTTGACACACTTGTTGTTACAGGCCCCAACACCGGCGGCAAAACAGTTTCGCTCAAAACTATGGGTCTGCTTTCGCTTATGGCTATGTGCGGACTTATGGTACCTGCATCCGACAACAGCGAGCTTTCGGTTTTTGACAACGTGCTTGCGGATATAGGTGACGAGCAAAGCATCGAACAGTCATTATCGACCTTTTCGGCTCATATAACTAACATCAAGCGTATACTTGATACTGCAGATGAAAAAAGCCTTGTCCTTATAGACGAGCTTGGCGCAGGCACAGACCCTGTAGAGGGAGCTGCTCTTGCTGCGGCAATACTTGAAAAGCTCCGCTCTCAGGGTGCAAGGATAGCTTCAACTACACACTATGCAGAGCTGAAAAGCTTTGCGCTTGATACTCCGGGCGTTGAGAACGCCTGCTGCGAGTTTGACGTTGCAACGCTGAGACCTACCTACAAGCTGCTTATCGGTATGCCCGGACGTTCAAACGCCTTTGCTATTTCCGAAAGGCTTGGCATTTCAACAGACGTTGTAGACAGGGCAAAGGAGCTTGTGTCAATGGAGAACTCACGCTTTGAGTCAGTCGTGCAGAAGCTTGAAGAGAGCCGCAGCGATCTTGACAGGCGCATCGCAGAAGCTGACGAGCTGAAAGCGAAGGCTCAGGAGGAGCTTGAGCAAACAAGGCTTGCTGCCGAAGAGAGCCGTAAAAAGAGCGAAAAGGAGCTTTCGGATGCAAGGGCAATGGCGGAGAGCATCATCACAAAGGCGCGCGCGAAGAAAAGGCAAAGCTCAA
Source organism: uncultured Ruminococcus sp. (assembly GCA_902802105.1). Lineage (GTDB taxonomy): Bacteria > Bacillota > Clostridia > Oscillospirales > Acutalibacteraceae > UBA1213. Next base: position 4,091 of record CADCKR010000034.1, on the reverse strand, counting down.
AGCTGATATCCGCAGTATGGAGGATGCCGCCGATCCTGTAAAGGTGCGTGAAACAGAGGACTACAAGCTGCCGAGACCGCTTGTAAAGGGCGATCTGGTGCTGATATTTGACATTGACAAGAAGGCTACCGTTTTGGAGGTAGGCAAAGACAGCGTTCTCGTTCAGGCGGGCATAATAAAAACGAGGGTATCGCTCGATAACCTGCGTCTGCTGAAACAGGAGAAGGTCACTGTTACCAAAAGGAGCGTGACACGTACCGTAAGGACTGATGTGAGCCGTTCAGCGTCTACTGAGGTGGATGTGCGCGGACAGAATGCCCTTGATGCGATAATGGATGTCGATAAGGCGATAGATTCTGCGGTCATGCAGGGGCTGCATATACTCACGATAATCCACGGCAAGGGAACGGGTATTCTTCGCCGTGAGATACAGCAGCACCTTAAAAATCATCCCTCGGTGCGCACCTTCCGTCTTGGCGCCTTCGGTGAAGGTGATTCAGGCGTCACCATTGCCGAACTGAAATAAAGCGGGAAAAGCTTCATAAGGGGTGAACTTATGACCAAAAGAAAAAAGCTTGTTCTGAAGATAGCGCTTGTGAGCGCTGCGGTCATTCTTGCAGGCATTCTCACATTCGGCGGTATATGTCTTTATCTTATGGATCAGGACAATATCAGCGATAAATACACCATTACAGAGAGGGACGATTCATTTTTAGGGACTATCCTGAAGGGTGCTGTAATGGGCTCTGAGTTTGAACTTACGGAGGCTCAGGTAAATACCTATCTTGACAATACTTTCTGCGCTGAGGATAAGCCGCTCAGAAAGATCAGGGTATGCTTTTACCGTGATATGCCCGCAGAGGTCTATGCAAGGATATTTTACATGAACAGGGAACGGGCTTTCTATGCAAGGATACAGCTCGGGCTGATACCTGAAAAGGGCGTTACCGCCGTCCGGTTCAGTGATGTAAAAATAGGCGAGCTTAAAATACATTCTCATGTGATAGATTCCCTGCTGAACGATTTTGCAAAAAGCACTCCCCTTGCCGAATTCAAGGACGGTGTGCTGTATATAAAAACAGAGTATTCCTACGAAGGCAGGAATTTTTCTCTGACAATAAAGCTTGAAAAGCTTGAACCGTCCGGCGGGACGGTCTTATGCAAGACAAACAGCCTCACGCATGAGGTGATATACGCCGTAAAGGATTATCTGCTCTCCGAGGACGGTCAGGAATTTTTTAAAAATATTTTCGGGGAAAAGATAAATGATATAAAAAACCTGCTGCTGAGGATATTTTTCTGACAGGCCCGGCAGATTAAAAAATGAAGGTGAAAATAATGCTTACACAAGAGAGATACAAGCTGATACTTGAGCTGCTCAGTCAGCGTGACGCCGTGACAGTCTCGGAGCTTGCTCAGTACACTAATATCTCCGAATCTACCATACGAAGGGATCTCAATGCTCTCGACAGGGACGGAAGGCTCAAAAAGGTTTTCGGAGGAGCCGTTTCGATCAGGCCGATAGAGGGCATAAACGAGCCTGCCGCTGCCGACCGTGACAGGCTCATGATCGAGGAGAAGGAATTTATAGCTAAATATGCAGCATCGCTTATCAGGGATGACGACTTTGTATATATCGACTCAGGCTCCACAACGCTGAGGCTTACAGGTCAGATCGGAAACACACGGGCGCTTTTCGTTACAAACGGTATCGTCCATGCGCAGCGGCTGATATCGAAGGGACTGAGAACGATAATGCTCGGCGGTGCGGTCAAGCCCAGAAACTCCTGTGTCATAGGCTCCGACGGTGTAAGGTCGCTGGAACGATTCCATTTTACCAAGGCGTTTATCGGCGCTAACGGCGTAGAACAGGATGCCGGATATACAACGCCCGACAGCGAAGAGGCTGTTGTTAAGGAAACGGCGATAAAGCGCAGCTTTGCTTCGTTTGTGCTTGCTGACCATACAAAGTTCGGCAAGATATTTTCGGTGACGTTCTCGCCCTTGACAAAGTGCAGCATTATCACCGATAAGCTTACAAACAGCGGCATTGCAGACAAAACTGTAATTAAGGAGGTCTCTTTATGATATACACCGTTACGCTGAATCCCTCGATAGATTACATAGTTCGCATGAAAAATTTCACAAAAGGCATAACCAACAGGACAAGGAGCGAGGAATTTTACGTAGGAGGAAAGGGCATCAATGTATCATTTGTGCTTTCGGAGCTTGGAGTTGAGAGCACGGCCTTCGGCTTTGTTGCCGGGTTTACGGGAGACGCTATTGTCAGCGGGCTTGAAAGAATGGGAGTCAATGCCGATTTCATAAGGCTGAGGGAGGGATATTCCCGCATAAACGTAAAAATAAAGGCACTTGAAGAAAGCGAGATAAACTGTCAGGGACCGGATATAAGCGAGGAAGAATTCGGTATGCTGCTTGACAAGCTTGACTGTGTGCAGGACGGCGATACTATCGTTATTGCCGGCGCTATACCCAAGACACTTGACAGCGATACATACGTGCGCATACTCGACAGGCTGAAGGAAAGAAAAATAAGGATAGTTGTGGATGCCCGCAAGAAGCTTCTTACAGACTGTCTTAAATACAAGCCTTTTCTCATAAAGCCGAACAAGCAGGAGCTTTCCGAGATATTTGTCAAGGAGATGCGTGACGAGAACGACATTATCGAATGCGCCTTTGAGCTGAAAAAGCTCGGAGCTATGAACGTGCTTATCTCACTCGGTGCAGACGGCGTTATACTGATAGATTCTGACGGCAAGGTGCACAGGATGGCAAATGTAAAGCACAGGATAATAAACACTGTCGGTTCCGGAAATTCGCTTGTAGCGGGATTCATTGCCGGCTATGACAATACCGGCAGCTATGATGAGGCTCTGCTGCTTGGCACAGCCTGCGCAAATGCCACTGCGTTCTGTTCAGGTCTGGCCACTCGTGACAAAATAGATGAGGTCGTTCGTGAGATGCGTGAACTGCTTGATTCGCAGTGATACGGCCGTTTGCTTTCCTTTGCGGCGCGAAAATGTTGATTATATAGAAATTTGAATGGAATTTTTGAAAAAAGATTAGTTGATTTTTTATTAACTTAATATTGACAAATTGTTACGGAATAGTGTACAATAATCCTGCGCTTGATTAAGCGATCATTAAAAAAATTGGAGGATGACAAAATGGCTGAAAAGAAAAGTATCCCACTTTGCATTATTCTTACCATCGTAACTTGCGGCATTTATGGTATCATATGGTTTATTGATCTCCACAACTCTGCAAAGGCTCTTTCAAAGGACGAGCAGGATACCTCAGCAGGCGTTGCTTTCCTGCTTACACTTGTTACCTGCGGCATTTACGGCATTTACTGGGCTTACAAGAAGGGCACACAGCTTGAGAAGGCTTTCAAAATGAGAGGTCTTCCCGGTGCCGAAAACAAGGCAGTGCTCTATCTTATACTCTTTGTTTTCATCTCTATCGTAGCATGGTGCCTTATGCAGAACGATGTCAACACTCTTGTTGATTACGACAGCAACGGCAGCAGCAATACTGCAGGCTGATCTTCTGTCAGTTTGTGAAACAGCGTTTTATTAAAGTGATGAAGCCTATAGCCATTATTCTGGCAATAGGCTTCATTTATTCTGTATTTTACTTTATAACAGGCTTCGGCATACCCTGCCCGTTCAGGTCGGCAACAGGTCTGTACTGCCCGGGCTGCGGCATAAGCAGAATGTTTGTGAATATGCTGAAGCTTGATTTTCCTGCGGCGTTTTCTTCAAACTGTGCGGTATTCTGTGCTCTTCCGTTTTTTGCGGCAGGTGTGGTCAGGCACTATTACAGATATATCCGCTACGGTGAGAAGGAGCTCAGCAGGACTGAAAATGTGCTGATAATCATTCTTATTGCCGTTATGCTTTTATTTGCAGTTATAAGAAACATTTTTCCGATAGACATACTTGTTCCGTGATATTATACAATAGTTTTATCACGGAAATCAATTTTCAAAAAAGAGAAAGTGTGATATAATAGAATTTATGAAAAATAACGGAATAACAGAATACTTCGAAGAAGTAGAAATCACCAGA